>JBDHRZ010000192.1:0-5996 GCA_039807845.1 Rhodoferax sp. | reverse complement strand
ACGATGCCGCGCACGATCGGAATCGACAGCAGGCGGTCGAGCTTGGCCGGCGGCATCTTGTGGTGCACCCCCTGCTGGAACTTGACCCACAGGCGCGGCACCGAGAAGAACACGGTCGGCCGCGCGCGCTGCAGGTCGGCGGCGAACGTGTCCAGCGAATCGGCGAAGTACACGCGCATGCCGGTGCGCAGCCAGCCGTGCTCGACCAGCACGCGCTCCACCACGTGCGCCAGCGGCAGGTAGGACAGCATGCGGTCATCCGCCGTCATCGGCAGGCGCTTGATGCCCGAATCGAGCGCCCAGGCGAAGTTGTGGAAACTGTGCATCACTCCCTTGGGCATGCCGGTGGTGCCCGAGGTGTAGATCAAGGTGGCCAGTTCGTCCGCCGCGCGCACCGGGCTGCCGGCGAGCGGCGCAGTTTCCTTGCAGATCGTGTCCCAGCCCGGATACGACTTCACGGCATCGGCCGGCGACAGCGGGTAACTCAGGCACGGCATGCCGGCGGGCACGCCGGGCTTCATCTGCTCCCAGCCGTCGAGCTTGCCGATGAAGCAGGCCCGGGCGTCGCTGTGCGTCAGGATCTGGCGTACGGTCTCCGCGGCCAGTGTCGGATACAGCGGCACCGACACGTGGCCGGCCATCCAGATCGCCAGGTCGCTCATGATCCACCACGAGCAGTTCTTCGACAGGATGGCAATCCGGGATCCCGGCTCCCAGCCCTGCGCCTGCAGGTAGCCCGCCATGCTGCGCACCTGGCGGGCGAGTTCGCCCCAGGTGGTGTCCTGGACCACGCCGCCCCCCATCGGCTGGGTGAACGCGACCCGGTCCGGAGCAGTCTTCTCCCAGTGATACAGACGCTGCAAGGCCAGCAGTTCGGGGGCCATCGTGCTCATGCTGTCTCCCTTTCGTTGTCGAATCGTTCAAAGGGGCGATGCGCCGGCATGTGCCCCATCGCACCGACCATGGTCGTCGCGGCCGGCCGCGCTGCCCTCGGCGGCGCCACACGCCACGCACCAGCGCCGCACACAGCGCCGGGCACACGTGCCACCCAGGCGCCGCGACGCAACGGCCGGCCCGACGCACGCGCGCGGGCCGACTGGTTCAGGCCCGTCTCAGGATCGCATAGATCTGGTCTTTGATCAGCAATTTCTCCTTCTTGCGGGTCTCGATTTCCTCGTGGGTCGCAGGCGTGATCGCCGCCTCCATGTTCTTGATGGCCTGGTCGAGCGCGTTGTGCTGATCGAACAGTCGTACGAATCGCGGATCCTTGGTCTTGAGTTCGGTGATCTTGTCGCGGTATTCAGGAAACATCGCACCTCCTGGTTGACGGACACCGCCCCCATTGCGCTGCCCTTGCCTCCACTGTAACCGCAGCGCGGCGGCGCCGGCTCACGATCCGGCAATGCGCGCGGGCGGCGCTTGCAATGGCGTCGATCGCCCCCAGTTGAGCGGCGTGGTGGATGCGCGCGCGAGTACGGCGCACAACGCCACGATCGCACCACCTTCGCACACCACCGCGCGGAACTCCACCCGGCGCAACAGGTCCGACCCGAGATGAACGGCTTCAGCGACTTCGTCCACCAACTCCTGCGTGCCGTGCTGCGCCTGGTGCTGATCACCGCAGCGGCGGTCTTCGTGTTCAGCCTGCTGATCGCGACCTTACTGCTGATGCTCGGCGCGAGCCTATGGGCGCTGCTGGGCGGGCGCAGACCAGAGCCTGGCTGGCTGCTGCACCGGTTTCGCCAGACCGCGTCGCGTCATGCGCGCGGCGCCTGGCCAGCGCGCGCCGGCCGCGCGCCGCCGGACATCGTGGACGTCACGGCGCGGGACGTCCCTGCCACCCCTTCTTCGCCCGAGGCAGCGGACAGGACCACCCCGGTTTCCCGGGATCCGATGGCACGCATGCTGCGCTGAGAGCCTGTCGTCCCGTGACGGACGAGCGGCGTGTCCGTCAGGCGAGCCGATACACCTCGACCTCGGCCAGACGGCCCTTGACGCGCACTGCCTGCAGCGCCTGCATCGGCGGCGGCGAGCGCAGCCGCTTGTAGGTCTCGCCGCTGACCAGGATCTGCGAGCCGAACTCCTTGTTCAGCGCCTCGATGCGCGAAGCCACGTTCACCGCATCGCCGACCAGCGCATAGGACATGCGCTGCGCGCTGCCGATGTTGCCGGCCACCACCGTGCCCGAGTGGATGCCGATGCCATGCGCGAGCGTGTGCAGCCCGCCTTGGCGGCGCCGCACGTTCCAGGCCTGCAAGCGCTGCTGCATCTCGAGCGCCGCCGCCACCGCGTGATCGGCATGCAGGGCGTCGGCCAGCGGCGCGCCGAACACCGCCTCGATCTCGTCGCCGATGTACTGCAGCACCAGACCGCCATGCGCGCGGATGGCCAGTTCCATCTCCGAGAAATACGCGTTCAGGCCCTCCACCACCTCGGTGGCCGGGCTCGCCTCGACCCAGCTGCTGAAACCGCGCAGGTCGGCAAACAGGATGCTCACCTCGCGCTGCACGCCCGCCAGTGCGTTGCGCCCGGAGAGAATCTCGTCGCGCACCTGCGGACTGACGTAACGGCCAAAGGTGTCATGGATCAGTTCGCGCTCGCGCAGGCCGGCCACCATGTGATTGAAACCCGCACTCACGGCGCCGATCTCGTCGTTGGAAACGACCGTGCAGTGCGCCTGCAGATCGCCCTGTTCGACCTGCACCATCGCCGACTGCAGGTCGCGCAGCGGCCTGGAAACGCTGTCCGCGAGGAATCGCGCCAGCACCACCGCCAGCACCAGGGCCGTCACCACCAGCACCGCCTGGACCAGCAACAGGTTCTGCAGGATGATCTCCTCCTGCGCCTCGCCGACGCCGCGCAGTCCGCGCACGCGCACCGTCGTGGAGACGGCCATGATCAGCAAGGGCACGCTGCACGCGAAAAGAAACACCACGATCATGCGCGTGCGCACGCGCCAGTTGCGCGCGCCGGTGGCGGCGAGGTCACCGCGCGGAAACAGCACCGGCAAGTGCTCACGCCAGACGCGCTCGCTGGCCAGGAACACGAACAGCGCCACCGAAGGCCCGGCCACGAAGGTCATGCCAAAGGCCTGGCGCAGCGCCGCCGAGAGCACGAAGGTATCGGTCAGCCAGGGCCACAACGATCCCCACACGAGCGCCGCCAGTGCCCAGCCGGCGAGCGACAGCGACGCCAGGAAGCCGGGCAGTTGCACCGCATGCCGGCGCGCCGTCGCGTGCGCGGCATCGTCGGGCAGTGCCTGCCCGGCGCGCATGACCGGGCCAACCCAGCGGCGCACGACAGCGCGGCCGGCGAACACCAGCAGGCTGAACGCGACGAGGAAGAACACCACCTCGCGCCAACCCAGCGGCCGCAGGTACGCGTACGCGAACGGGTCGAAGTAGCGCATGTGGACGAACACCAGCAGCGCTCCGCCCAGGTTCCCCAGCAGCAACACGAGGAACAGCCGAGCACGCACCGAGCGCCGCATCGAATGCGGCACCGACTGCCGGACGGCCTCGGCGTTGCCGCGGTCTTCCCCGCTGGGCATCAGTCCTCCTCCGGCGCGCCGTAACTGCTGTCCCAGCGCTCGGCGTTCGGGTCGATGCGCGGCACGCAGCCCGGCTCGAGCGCATCGGCGCGCAGCATCCACCACAGCCGCCGGTTGGCGTAGCCCGCCACCTGCACCCTGTCTTCGCGCACACAGGAGCGCACCGCGTCGGCGAGCGCAAAGACCCAGCGCCGATCGGGCGCCTCGGCCTGCCAGCGCACGGCGGCGGCGTATTGCTGCGGCCAGGCCCGCTTGAAACCGAAGGTGCTCACCGGCCGATCGGCCATGAGCAGGTTCTGCTCCTTCCACGCCACCAGTCCGATCTCGGCACCGGGGCCGGCGATCGCACCGGCCCGGCGCATCACGCCCAGCGCCGAATTGGAGTCGTTGAGCAGCAACGACGCCCAGACACCCCAGATGATCCAGAACCCCGCCATGCCCGCCAGCAGGGCCTGCACGCCGCGCCGCGGCCGCAGCAGCAACGCCGCCAGCAGCAACACCGTGCCCATGCTGATGCCCATCCACCACAGACTGCGCCCGCCGTGGGCCAGACCGCGTTCGGCGATCTGCGCCTGCATCGCGCTCCAGTGCCCCTGCAGAGCCCAGACGCCGCCACCCAGCAGCGCCAGCCCCGCGAGCAGCGCCAGCAGCCACGCGGTGCGGCGCAGCCAGCGCGCCTGCAGGCTTTGCTCCAGCGAGGGCGCGATGGCCAGCGCCAGCATCGGCAGCACCGGCATCAGGTAGACCTCGCGCTTGCCGCCAGCCAGGCTGAAGAAGAACACCACCAGCAGCGACCAGCCCAGCAACAGCAGCAAGCGGGCATCGCGCGCGCGCCAGCCGCGCACCCAGCCGCGCCAGGCGCCGGGATAGGCCAGCGAGAGCGGGAAAAAGTGCAGCAGCAGCACCGGCAGGTAATACCAGAACGGTTGCGCGTGCCCGCCGATGGAGCCGCTGTAGCGCTTGGCCGTCTGCTGCAGCAGGATGTCGTTCACATAAGCCGCGTACTCGGCACCGCCGCGCGCGCGCGCCACCAGCAGCATCGGCAGCAGCCACAGGGCGATCGCCGCCAGCAGCGCGAGCGGCCCGCCGAGCCAGCGCAGCGTGGCGCCGGTGGGCCGCACGACTCCCGGCCAACCGCGCACGCGCGCCAGCAGGTAGGGCAGCAGCACCAGCAGCGCCAGCACGCCCACCCCCTTGGTGATCACGCCCAGCCCGGCAGCGAAGCAGCCGAACCAGTAGAGGCGCCAGTCCGGCCCCAGCAGCAGGTGCCGCAGCAGGCCCCAGTTGGCCAGGGTGATCCACATCATCACCAGCGGATCGATCTGCGCGCGCTTGACCTGGTAGACGAACTGGAACGTCACCAGCACGGCGGCCGCGGCGTACAGGCCCACGCGCGGGTTCCACAGGCGCCGGCCCAGGTCCCAGGTCAGCACCAGGGTGAGCAGGCCGGCCAGCAGCGAGGGCAGCAGGAAGGCGATGCGCCAGTTGCCGGTCAGCCGCCAGGCCAGCGCCTCCAGCCACATGAGCATCGGCGGCTTGTCCGCGTACAACTCGCTGCCCCGGTGCGGGAACAACCAGTCGCCCGACTCCACCATCTGGCGCGCCACGAGCGTGAAGCGCGGCTCGTCCGAAGGCCAGGGGTCGCGCAACCCGATCCCAGCGCCAAGCACCACCAGCGCGAGGAGCAGCAGCAGCCAGAACCAGCGCCGCTCGGCCTGCGTGCCGGCGGGCGAAGCGGCTGCGCCCACCGGCCTCGTCATTGCGATCCGCCGGCGCGGCGGTCGCGCCGCAGGAACTGCAGGTTGCGGAAGTAGACCAGCAGCCCCGCCCCCTGGCCGATCATGAACACCGGATCCTCACGGTGGATCGCGTAGGCAAGCAAGGTCACCCCGCCGCCGACGCTGAAGTACCAGAACGCGGTGGGGATCACGCTCTTTTGCACCTTTTCGCTGTAGAGCCACTGCACGACGAAGCGCGCGGAGAACAACGCCTGCCCGAGCAGTCCGATCACGAGCCAGGTCTTGTCAATGTCCATCATGGTTTCCTTGCGTTGCCACGTGCACCTGCGCGACGCGCGCGCGCCGCTGCAGCCACATCACGCCGAGCAGGTCCACCAGGCCGACCCAGAGCCGGTTGCGGATGCCGTAATGCGACTGGCCGTGCGCCCGGTTGCGGTGCGCCACCGGGACCGACTCCACGCTGCCGCCGGCGCGCCGGAACAGCGCCGGCAGGAAGCGGTGCATGTGGTCGAAATACGGCAGGTCGAGGAAGTCGTCGCGCGCAAACAGTTTGAGGCCACAACCCGTGTCCGGGGTGGCGTCGCCCAGCAGGCTGCTGCGCACCGCGTTCGCCACGCGCGAGGACAGGCGGCGCAGCCAGGTGTCGAGCCGCCTGGCGCGCCAGCCCGCCACCAGCACCGGCCCGGTGGCGCCGGCCTGCAGGCTGC
>JBDHRZ010000191.1:0-6022 GCA_039807845.1 Rhodoferax sp. | reverse complement strand
GCCTGCGCCCGGGTCTTGCGCGCGCGCCGCAGCGCGGCCGCGCACTCGGCCGGCGGGCCCGAGAAATCCTTGACGAAGCGTCGCGCCGGCGCGCGCCCGGGTGCCTCGTTCGGACCCTCATGCTCACCTTCGAACTCGCCTTCAAACTCACCTTCGAATTCGTCCTCGTACTCGTATTCGTATTCGCCGGCCTGGGCCGGCGCCTCGAACGACATGATCTCGAAGCTCATGGCAGTCTCCTGTGGTTTATGCCGTGCGTTGCTGCAGCCCCAGCCGACGCTGCAGCAGCACCGATGGCAGGGTCGAATCAACGCGCTTGTCGGCGGTGTCAACGGTCAGATCCACGCCGGTGACCGCGCGGTAGGCGTGCGCGTAGCCCTGGATCTGCGGGCGGAAGAAACGCAGCCAGTTGAAGGCCTGCAGCGGCTCCTGCACGTCGCTCCAGTGGCCCCAGCGGATCGACAGCAGCACCTGTTCGCCGAAGATCGCCAGGTTGCGAAAGTGCAGCACGCTGGCGTCGCTCCAGCCTTGCAGCTTCTTCATCGCATCGACCCGGTCCATCCACGGCTCGGGGTAGGCGGTCATGATGCGCGTGGGCAGAAACTCGCGGAACTCGGGGCGCGCCAACAGCCACTGCTCCATCAGCATCTCGATGCGCGCGGTCGATGGCAGGTCGCCGAACTGGTTGTGCGCGCCCTGCGACAGGATCAGGTGCACCTCCTTGAGCGCGTTGAGCACCGGGAAGGCATCAGCCTTGACCGTGGTGTCGTCGTCCTGCTTGAAGAACACAACGGCCAGCCGCAGCAGGTTGTGAAAGGCCTCGATGAAGCGCGAGCGGCTGTCGGCCGGCCGCATGTTCTGCACCGCGCGGCCTTCCAGCCGCAGGCCGTAGTGGTGGTCGTACTCGTAGTTGCGTCGCACTACCGACAGGCGGTGCTGCTCGTCCTGCACGAAGCCCCACAGCACGTTGTTGAGCGGGCGCAGCGGGTCGATCTCCAGGTTGGCCAGCGGATCGCGCGCGCTGGTGCGCACGTTCTGGAACCGGCGCGTGATCGCGTTCATGGTCTGCGCCAGCATTCCTTCCTCGTGCCAGTACGACCAGATCAGCTCCAGCAGGCAGGGGTTGGTGAGCTTCTCCTGCAGGATGCCGGTGCACTGGCCTACGCGCTGGCTGTCAACGTCGTCGATCGGGTTGAACTTGATCGAGATGTCGGGCAGCTTGGCGCGGATCACCGCCAGGTAGGGCAAGGTCTTGTCGTCCGGCGCACCGCCCAGCACCTGCACCAGGTAGTCCTCGGTGAACACGTCCTCAAGCCGGCCGGCGGGCACGGGCAGGTCACGCCGGCGCAGGTAGTCGGCGTCGCGCACGTCGTCGAACGGCCGTGGCGACGCGAGCACGCCGCAGTTGACCATCACGAAGGCCTCGGTCGCGGCCTTGATCACGCGATAGGCGTCGGAGTCGGTGAAGGGCAGCAGGCGGCGCGAGCGCAGCCGGTCGTGCAGTGCGCGCTTTTGCTCAAAGCGCTGCCGCTCGAACCCGGGCACATCGCTCAGGTCGCTTTCGCCGCAGAACAGCAGGTTCATGAAGCGCAGATAGTTGTTGAACGACATCTGCTCGGTGCTGTTCAGGATGCCCTGCCAGAACGACACATCGGCGGTAGGCGCGGTGGCGGTGCGCGACATCGCCACGCCTATGTTGCCCGAGATCGGCTGCGGCGTGCGCTCGCCCACATCGATCGACAGCGCCGTGGGAACATGCGCTGGCGCGGCCTGCGCCGGCGCACCCGGGGCACCGGCGACGTAGGGCGTCAGCACGGTGAACCGGTACTGCTGCCTGCCGGCCGCCAGCACCACGCGCGACGATCGCGGGTCGTTGGCATCGACACGCGCGCTGCCGGGGTGGCGCACCACAAGGTCTAGCCTGTCGCTGTTGGCCCAGTCCACGCGCAGCTCGGCCTGGTCGCCGCTGCAGGCCTGTGCGCATTCGATGGGCGCGCAGTCGCGCTGCAGCGCGAAGCTGGCGCTGACATGCAGGCCGAGTTCGAAGCAGGCCTCGTGCGCGCAGCCGGCCTTGACTTCTACGTCCTGGTCTGCCGGCCGCGGCTCGTGGTGGCATTGCACCTTGTATTGCCCTGCGGGCTGCGGCGCGAACTCACCGTGGCCGTCCGGGCCGGTGGTGGCGCTGGCCACATATTCGTAGCGCATGGCACCGCCGCCAGCGCTTGACCCAGCGGCATGCTTTGCCGGCGCCGCGGCGAGCACTCGGTACAGGCTGCAGGTGGCACCGGCCACGGGGCGGCCGTCGTCGTGCACGCTGAAGTGCACACCACCCAGGCGAACCTCGGCGGAAGGATGGGAAGTGGCAGGCATATCGCTCTCCTTAGTGGACCGTGAGTCCGGGTTCCTGCCGTGGGCGCACAGCAGGGGTGGTGTCGTTCAGCGCACTGCGCAGCGCCCAATGCGTCAGCAGCCGGCCAAACAAGTGGCTCTCTTCTTCGGGTGTCAGGCGTGCATTCGCGCGTGCCTGTCCCAGCACCGCGAACACCAGTGACGGCGCCGCGCGGTACATCGCCGACGGCGCGCGCTGCCACTGGCCGAACAGTGCATCGAGCCGCGCCGGCTGGCGCTGCGCGACGCCCAGCGCTTCCTGCAGCGAGCGACCGCGCAGCGCCGGCGGGCGGTGGTTGGCGAGCAGCCCGACGAAGCCCGGCGTCGCTGCCAGCACCTCGGCAAACAACTGCCGATGTGCAGCGTCGAGTCCGTCCAGCGGGTAATACGCGCTCCACAGCTCCTCAAGGCGCCGCCACTGCGGGTGCGGAAACATCGCCATGCCCATCGCGCACGACAGGCGCACGCGCAGCCAGGGCACCGGGTGCGGGTCGTCCAGGCTCAGGCGGAACACGAAGGGCCGCGGCAGGCCGACCACGCTCATCAGTCCCAGAGTGGCCGATATGCCCAGCCGGGCGCAAGACCAAAAATCGCTCAGGATCTCGCCTATCCAGCGCTCGAACAGTTTCCAGGCGTTGCCGCCGCCGCGCTGCATGCCCTGCAGCAGCGGACGCAGCGAAGTCGTCAGGTCGAGCAGGGCCGAGGCCTGGTGGCCCACCTCGTGGATCAGCGACGACGCGATGCCGCTGCCGACCATGCGCTCGCGCGGCACACGGATGATCGCCACCGGACTCTCGCCGCCACCGGGCAGCCGCGTGCGGGCGCGGCGGATCGCCGCGCCGATGCCGCGGTCGAGGTAGCACATCAACGGCGGCGACTGATAGACGCCGGGCAGGCGCAGCGCGTCGGCGGCGACCACGTCGAGTCCGCACAGCCAGACGCCGATGTCGCGCTCGCTGCGCTGCGAGATCACGTCGTTGAACAGATCGAATTGCGTCAGCACCGCGTTGAAGCGGAGGCGCAGCAGGGTAAAGCGGCGCTGCGCCTCGGCGGCCGTGGCGTGCCCCGCGCGCGCGCCCTGCAGCCAGGCAAGAAAGTCGAGCACCAGCGCACGCAGCGCGCGCCGGCCAGCCAGCAGGTAGCGCTCGGTCGCCACCTGCGCGTCGGGCTGCAGCGCGGCGGCCGGCAGCATGGGCTCGATCAGCGCGAACGGCTTGACGTGCGGCAGGCGCGTAAGCAGCGCGCGCGCTTCTTGCGCGAGCATCCATGCGGCAAACGGGCTGATGACCATGGTGGGGCCTCTTGCGTTGGCTGGCGTCAGCATCACGCGGTCGTCACGCGCCGTACAGCACGATGCGGTTGCCGCGCCGCACCCAGCGGCCCATGCGCCCGCGCGATCCTGGTGCCGGGCGCGCCGCAGCGGCGCCGCCAGCCAGCCCCGGCGCGAGCATGCCGGCGGCGGCGATGGCCGCGTTCTGCGCCGTGCTGCGCGGGTCGGCCGCCGGTGGCGCGACCGCGGCCTGCCTGACCGTGTCGGCGCCCAGGCGCACAAACTGCTTGGCCCCTTCGAATTCACGGTCTTCCTGTTCCAGCATCTCGCCTTCAAGGCCCAGCGCACTGCCCGCAGCCGACGCGAGGCCGCTGCCGATCTTGGCGCCCAGCGGGCCGCCGATGGCACCGCCCAGGGCGGTGCCGGCCAGCGGCAGCGCCTTCTTGGCCACGCCCTTGAGCACGCCGCCCACGGCCCTGCCGAGCGGCGAGCGCACCGCCTTGCCGACGGCGCGCGCGGCGCGGCTGAGCAGCTTGCCGATGAAGCGGTCAAGCTCGGCCTCGTTGGTGACTTCAAGCAGCTCGGCGGCAAGGGCGGCTTCCTCGGCTTCGCCGAGCACGGTCTCGCCGTAGGTCTCCCAGCTTTCGCCTTCGTACTCTCCGTACTCACCCTCTCCTTCGCCCTCGCCCGACCATTCCTGCTCGTTGAATTCGAGGTTCTGGGCCTCGTAGCCCGACATTTCGGGGCTGTATTCCATCTGGGTGCGATCGATGTCATGCATGGTGGGCTCCTTGGACGAGATGAGGGCGTGAACGCCCGGCGGTGACGATTGGCCGCAACAGCACGGCCGACCACCCCGGAGCGAAGCGCTTGGCTGCGCGCGAGGCGGCCAGCCGCGCCGCGGCTGCCGGTTGCACATGGGAGGGCGCGTGCACCGCATGCGCCGCGGTGGCACGCACGAGCTCAATGAAATGGCGCGCGCTCTCGAACTCCTGGTCTTCGGGACTGAGGCCTTCGAGCTCGATGCCGAAGAAGCGCCCCGCGCGTGCCGCAACATTGCGTGCGGCGAGCGTGCTCGGCGCCGGCAGTGCGATGCACGCGGCGTGCTGCAGCAGCCTGATCAGTTCGACTTCGAGCGGGCTGTCGATGCTTCCGCCAGCGGCACGCGCCGCGCTGCGCAGCAGACGGCGGAGCGCGGTCGGCAGCATCGGGCACCCGACTGCTTCGAGCAGCTCGGTGGCAGCCTCGGTTCGGTCGTTCGCAAGCGCCAAAGGCTCGCGCCCGCGTGACGTCGCTGCACGCAGCCGCGCGTCAGCGAACAAATCGAAGTCTGGGTCGTAGCCAAGCAGTAAGCGGTTCATGGTGATCCGCTATTTGCATTTGCCGTGCCAGCATCGCAGCGCCTTCACGGCGCGCGATATTTGCCGCTGGGGCGCGAAGCGCGTTTCGTTTTGGGCGCAGGTACCGTGTCGATTCGCGAAGCGCGCTTCGCGGCGCTCATTGCGAGCGGTCCGCGAGGGGCCTGTTTGGTTCTCCAGGAGCCGCCCCCCTTTTTTGCACGGGCTCATGTGCAAGGACACAGCACTCACCCAGGCCAGCGCACGGTCGCACACGCCATCACTTGATGCACCTCGGCAGCGCCTGACCCTGGCCGGCAGCACTGGCAAAATACATCGACGATGCCCTGATTTGTCCCTACGCGATCCGGGAAGAAACGCAAGCCACTGATTTTCATGGACAAATTCGATATCTCCGGGCACACGCCCATGATGGCGCAGTACCTGGCCCTCAAGGCCCAGCACCCGGACACGCTGCTGCTGTACCGCATGGGCGACTTCTACGAGCTGTTCTACGACGACGCTGAGAAGGCTGCGCGCCTGTTGGACATCACGCTCACCCAGCGCGGCCAGTCGGCCGGCCAGCCCGTGACCATGGCCGGCGTGCCCTTTCATGCGCTGGAAAACTACCTGGGCCGGCTCATCCGGCTGGGTGAATCCGTGGCCATTGCCGAGCAGGTGGGCGAGGTGGGCGCGGCCAAGGGGCCGGTGGAGCGCAAGGTGGTGCGCGTGGTGACGCCCGGCACGCTCACGGACAGCGAGCTGCTGTCCGACAAGAGCGAATCGCTGCTGCTGGCCGTGCACCAGGGCGCGCGCGCGCGCTGCGGCCTGGCCTGGCTCTCGGTGACGCAGGGCGTGGTACAGCTGGCCGAATGCCAGCAGGCCGAGCTGGGCGCCTGGCTGGCGCGCATCGCGCCCAGCGAGCTGATCTACAGCGCCGGCATCACGCAGCGCTTTGAGGAGCAGCTGAACCAGCTGCGCCAGGGCGGCGCCTTCACCTGCCCCATGAGCCTGCGGCCCGACTGGC
>JBDHRZ010000190.1:0-6031 GCA_039807845.1 Rhodoferax sp. | reverse complement strand
CAATAGACTCGGCGCTGGTTACCGGATGACCCGATGAGCCTGGACACGATCATCCATGCCGGACTGCGCGAGCACGACCGCGCCACGATCGGCCTGGTGCTGATGGGTGGCGGCGCGCGCACGGCCTACCAGGTCGGCGTCCTGCGTGCACTCGCGTCCATGCTCGCCGGGCAGCCCACGGCCACGACCACCTTCCCGTTCCAGGTCCTGGTCGGGACCTCGGCAGGCGCCATCAATGCGGCGTTCCTGGCCAGCCGGGCGACGCAGGGGCTGCAGGCGTTCGAGCAACTCGCGCAGTTCTGGCGCCGGCTGCGCTCGTCCGACGTGTTCGACCTCAACGTGCCAGCCTGGGTGCGCTTCAGCCGGCTGGCGGTCGCGTTCAGCCTGTCGCGCCATGCGCAGGCCAACGGTGCCATGATGGACAACACGCCCTTACGCGAGACGCTGGGCAAGGGGATCGCGCTGCAGGGCATAGACGACGCACTGCGCTCGAGCACCATCGATGCGCTGGCCGTCACCGGTTCGAGCTACACCAGCGGGGTGCACTGGACCTTCTGTCACACCGCCAGCCGCGAGCAGTTCCAGGGCTGGAGCCGGCCCGGGCGGCGCGCCGAATACCAGCCATTGACGATCGAGCACCTGATGGCGTCGAGCGCCATCCCGTTCCTGTTCCCGGCCGCCTCGCTGCATGTCGATGGCCGCAATGAATTCTTCGGTGACGGCTCGATGCGCCAGGTGACGCCCCTGTCCCCGGCCATGCACCTGGGGGCCAGCCGCATCCTGGTGGTTGGCGTCGGGCAGCCCGAGCGTTCGAGCCTGGGCGGTGCGGCCCGGGCGGCGCCCGCGCGCGGGCCGACGCTGGGCAGCATGGCCGGCCACGTCATGGCGAGCGTATTCCATGACACCTTGCAGGCCGATGTCGAGCAGACGCAGCGGGTCACGCGCACCATGCACCGCCTGCCGCCCGAAGCCGCCAGCGTGATGCCGTACAAGCCGGTCGACGTGCTGGCGATTGCGCCGACGCAGTCGCTCGACGCGCTGGCGCAGAAATTCACCGAGGAACTCCCGGCGGCGATCCGCCACGCCATGGGTGCGTTGGGCGTGCTCAATGGCAGCGGCGGCACCCTGGCCAGCTACCTGCTGTTCGAGCCGCGCTTCGTGCAGTCGCTGATGGCGCTGGGCGAGCACGACGCGCTGGCGTTGCGCAGCGAACTGCTCGAACTCCTGCTCGCCGGTTGACGGTGCCCGGTGCGATAATCGCGCGCCGTCGGCCGACGCAGCCGGTGCGTGCGCGGGCATGCCCCAGCGCGCGCCATGGTCCCGGTTTCTCCGACGCAGCAGACCAACGGCGTGGACCATGCTCAACGTTTTTTCCCTCGTCAACGGGCGCCTGTATCAGGAGGAGATCGGCGCGCGCGATGAACTCGACCGGCTGACGCCGGTGTGGGTCGACCTCGACGCGCCGAGCGCGCAGGAACTGCAGTGGGTGCAGGAGTACTACGGCCTGTCGATCCCGGCCAACGCGATGGACGAGGACATCGAGGAGTCGGCGCGCTTCTATTCCGAGGAAAACGGCGATCTGAACATCCGCAGCGACTTCCTGCTCGCCACCGGTGACGAATCGCGCACGGTACGGGTGGCCTTCATCCTGAACCTGTCCAACGATCTCGTGCGCAGCAAGGGCATCCTGTTCTCGCTGCACGAGGAGGACGTGCCGGTGTTTCGCCTGGTGCGCATGCGCGCGCGCCGTGCCCCGGGGCTGGTCGAGGACGGCAAGGAAGTGCTGCTCAAGCTGCTCGACGCCGATGCGGAGTACTCCGCCGACACGCTCGAAGGCATCTATGACGAACTCGAGCGCGCCAGCGGCAAGGTGCTCTCGGGAGACATGACCGACGAGCTGGCCGGCGAGGTGCTGGCCGCGATCGCGCGCCAGGAAGACATGAACGGGCGCATCCGGCGCAACGCCATGGACACGCGGCGCGCGGTGAGCTTCATGATGCGCAGCAAGATGCTCAACGCCGAGCAGTTCGAGGAGGCGCGCCAGATCCTGCGCGACATCGACTCGCTCGACTCGCACACCACCTTCCTGTTCGAGAAGATCAACTTCCTGATGGATGCGACGGTGGGCTTCATCAACATCAACCAGAACAAGATCATCAAGCTGTTCTCGGTCGCCGCCGTGGCGATGCTGCCGCCGACCCTGGTCGCCAGCGTCTACGGCATGAACTTTCGCTCCATGCCGGAGCTGCAATGGCCATGGGGATACCCGTTCGCGCTCGCGCTGATGGCCGCCAGCGCGATCGCGCCGATGTGGTATTTTCGCCGGCGCGGCTGGCTCAAGTAAGAGCGCGAGCGTGCCTGACGCGCGCCGCCGGGACGTTCCGAAGGCGCTCAACGCCGCGCTGCGCAGCACGGCGGGAAACCGGGTGCGCAGCCGCCCGCATGCATCGCGCCGGCCGCGCGCACGCGCAACCGGCGCCGGTCTACTCGATCGCCTTGACCATGTCCTCGACCACCTTCTTGGCGTCGCCGAACACCATCATGGTCTTGTCCATGTAGAAGAGTTCGTTGTCCAGTCCGGCATAGCCGGCGGCCATGGAGCGCTTGTTGACGATCACGGTCTTGGCCTTGTAGGCCTCCAGGATCGGCATGCCGTAGATCGGGCTGCCCTTTTGCAGGGCCGCCGGGTTCACCACGTCGTTCGCGCCGAGGATGATCGCCACATCGACCTGGCCGAACTCGCCGTTGATGTCCTCCATCTCGAACACCTGGTCGTACGGTACTTCGGCCTCGGCCAGCAGCACGTTCATGTGCCCGGGCATGCGGCCCGCGACCGGGTGGATCGCGTACTTGACCGATACCCCCTTTTCGGTGAGCTTGCCCGCCAGTTCCTTCACCGCGTGCTGCGCGCGCGCCACCGCCAGCCCGTAGCCGGGCACGATCACCACGGTCTCGGCGTTGCCGAGCACGAAGGCCGCGTCGTCGGCACTGCCGCTCTTGACCGGGCGCTGCACCGCGCCGGCCGCCGCGCCGGTGCTGGACTCCCCGCCGAACCCACCCAGGATGACGTTGAAGAACGAGCGGTTCATCGCCTTGCACATGATGTAGGACAGGATCGCGCCCGAACTGCCCACCAATGAGCCGGCGATGATCAGCATGCTGTTGTTGAGCGAGAAGCCGATGCCTGCGGCGGCCCAGCCGGAATAGCTGTTGAGCATGGACACCACCACCGGCATGTCGGCGCCGCCGATCGGGATGATGATCAGCACGCCCATCACGAAGGCCAGCGCCAGCATCAGGAAGAACGCGCTCCAGCTTTCGGTGGCCATGTACAGCAGCCCGAGCCCGACCGTGACCAGGCCCAGCACCAGGTTGAGCTTGTGCTGACCAGCGAACTGCACCGGCGCGCCCTGGAACAGCCGGAACTTGTACTTGCCGCTGAGCTTGCCGAAGGCGATCACGGAGCCGCTGAAGGTGATCGCGCCGATCGCCGCGCCGAGGAACAGTTCGAGCCGGTTGCCGGTCGGGATCGGGCTGCCCTTGGCAACGATGCCGAACGCGTGCGGCTCGGCGACGGCTGCGACTGCGATGAACACCGCAGCCAGGCCGATCATGCTGTGGAAGAACGCGACCAGTTCGGGCATCTGCGTCATTTCGACCGTGCGCGCGCGGTACGCGCCGTAGGCGCCGCCGACCAGCAGGCCGATCAGCACCCAGACCATGCCCATGCCGAAGTTGTCGGCCAGTCGGGCGATCAGGAACACCGTGGTGACGGCCGCGATCGCCATGCCGACCATGCCGAACAGGTTGCCGCGGATCGACGTGGTCGGATGCGACAGCCCCTTGAGCGCCTGGATGAAGCATACCGAGGCGATGAGGTACAGGATGGTGACCAGGTTCATGCTCATTTCGGTGCCCCCGTGCTCGTCACTGCGTCTGCTGCGGCGTTCATTGCTGCGTCCCTTCGCTGCCCGCCTTGCGCTCCTTCTTCTTGAACATCTCGAGCATGCGCCGCGTCACCAGGAAGCCGCCGAAGATGTTCACCGAGGCCAGCGCGACGGCCAGCACGCCCATGCTCTTGCCCAGCGCGGTCTCGGTGAGTGCCGCGGCGAGCATCGCGCCGACCAGCACGATGGCCGAGATGGCGTTGGTCACGGCCATCAGCGGCGTGTGCAGCGCCGGCGTCACGGTCCAGACCACGTGGTAGCCGACGTAGATGGCCAGCACGAAGATGATCAGGTTGGTGATGGTGGGGGATACGAGGTCCATGCGCGCTCTCCTTCGGATGGGTGTTTGTGCGGGGCGGAGGCCGGCGCCGTCAGGCGCGCTTGACTTCCCCGCCCTGCGTCATCAGGCAGGCGGCCACGATGTCGTCCTGCGGGTCGATCTTCAGGCCTTCCCCCTTGGGCAGGATCAGCTTGAGGAAGTCGAGCACGTTGCGCGCGTACAGCGAGGAGGCATCGGCTGCCACCCGCGCGGGCAGGTTGGTCTCGCCGATCAGCGTCACGCCATGGCGCACCACGGTCTCGTCGGGGCGCGACAGCGGGCAGTTGCCGCCGCCGTCCGGGCCCTTGCCGGCGGCGATGTCGACGATCACCGAGCCGGGCTTCATGCTGCGCACCATCTCTTCCGTGATCAGCGTGGGCGCCGGGCGACCCGGGATCAGTGCCGTGGAGATGACCACGTCGGCCAGCGCGACGCGCTTGGCCACCTCGACCTGCTGGCGTTGCAGCCAGCTCGGGGGCATCGGCCTGGCATAGCCGCCCACGCCTTCGGCCGCCTCCTTCTCCTCGGCGGTCTCATAGGGCACGTCGATGAACTTGCCGCCCAGCGATTCGACCTGCTCCTTGACGCTCGGGCGTACGTCGGAGGCCTCGATCACCGCGCCCAGCCGCTTGGCGGTGGCGATCGCCTGCAGGCCAGCCACGCCCACGCCCAGGATGACGACGCGCGCTGCCTTCACGGTGCCTGCGGCGGTCATCAGCATCGGGAAGAAGCGCTGGTACTGGTCGGCTGCCATCATGACGGCCTTGTAGCCGGCGATGTTCGCCTGGCTGGAGAGCACGTCCATGCTCTGCGCGCGCGTCGTGCGCGGCGCGGCTTCGAGCGCGAAGGCCGGCAGGCCGGCGTTGGCCAGCTGGCGCAGCCCCTGGGCGTCGAACGGATTGAGCATGCCCACCAGCGTGCTGCCGGCACGCATCAGGCCGAGTTCCGCCTCGGACGGGCTGCGCACCTTGAGCACCAGCTCACAGGCGAATGCCCCGGCTGCATCGGTCACCTGCGCGCCGGCCGCCTCGTAGGCCGCATCCGTCACGCTCGCCGCGACGCCGGCGCCCGACTGCACGCGCAGCGTGTGGCCCTGCGCGACGAGCTTCTTGCCGGTTTCGGGAGTCAGGGCGACACGGGTCTCGCCCGCCGCGGTTTCAGCGGGTACGCCAATCAGCATGGAGTGGCTCCTCTTGTCTTGGGGGGGGAAGGAAAGTCCGGAGCTTACATTAGTTTGCACTCCGGTCCTGACCGGGGCGCAACGGCGGCCGTCGCCCGCGTTCGATAATTCCCCGATGACCCATCGCTGGAAACCCAACGTCACCGTGGCGGCCGTGATCGAACGCGAGGGCCGCTTCCTGCTGGTCGAGGAGCAGACCTCGCAAGGCCTGCTGCTGAACAACCCGGCCGGCCATCTCGACCCCGGCGAGACGCTGGTGCAGGCCTGTGTGCGCGAAACGCGCGAGGAGACCGCGTTCGCGTTCGAGCCGCAGGCGCTGGTCGGCGTCTACCTGAGTGCGCCGGCGCATCGCGTGCGCGCGGACGAGGCGGTGCAGGACAAGGGCAGCATCACCTACCTGCGCTTCGTCTTTCGGGGGCTGCTGGGCGCGCACGACCCGCAGCAGCGGCTCGACCACGGCATCGTGCGCACGCTCTGGATGCGCCCGCACGAGTTGCGCGCCAGTGCCTGGCGGCACCGCAGCCCGGCCGTGCTGCGCAGCGTCGAGGACTATCTGGCCGGGGCGAGCCACCCGCTGCAACTGCT
>JBDHRZ010000189.1:0-6038 GCA_039807845.1 Rhodoferax sp. | reverse complement strand
GGCACGAGCGACTGCCCGAGCGCGGCGAAGTCGGAAGGCGACAAGCCCATCATGCTGCGGCCGTTGGTGTCGAAGCTCAGCGTACAGACCACCGGCAGGCCAGCCACCGCGGCGCCGGCCACCGCCGCGCGCACCTCTTCGGCCGAGGACATGGTCTCGATCCACAGCACGTCGGCGCCGCCTTCGGCCAGCGCCAGCGCCTGTTCGGCAAAGGCGTCGCGCGCCAGTTCGAAGCTGAGCGTCCCGACCGGCTCCATGATCTCGCCGGTCGGCCCCATGCTGCCGGCCACCGCCACCACACGACCGCTGGCATCGGCCTCGGCGCGCGCCAGTTCGGCCGCGCGGCGGTTGATCTCGCGCACGCGCGCTTCGGCCTGGTGCAGCTTGAGCCGGTAGCGCGTGCCGCCAAAGCTGTTCGTGAGGATGATGTCCGCGCCGGCCTCGACGAAGCTGCGGTGCAGCGCACGGATGCGATCGGGGTGCGCGAAGTTCCACAACTCGGGCGCCTCGCCCGAGACCAGGCCGACGTCGAACAGGTTGCTGCCGGTGGCGCCGTCGGCGAGCAGCCAGGGCCGCGTGGCGAGCAGTTCGGTGAAGCGGTTGCTGGCGGGTGCAGCGGC
This sequence comes from Rhodoferax sp., assembly GCA_039807845.1. Lineage (GTDB taxonomy): Bacteria > Pseudomonadota > Gammaproteobacteria > Burkholderiales > Burkholderiaceae_C > CAISIP01. Next base: position 5,418 of record JBDHRZ010000189.1, on the reverse strand, counting down.
GTCTGTGTCGGGCGTGGGGTCGGTCGGCATGGCGGGTGTCGTGGTGAGGAGTTGCGGGGCCGCGCGTCAACGGATGTCTTCGGGCGTGACGATGATCCAGTTGCGGTTGGCCGTCACCGGGTGGGCGTTCGCGCGCTGGTGCGAGGCGTGCTCGTCCTGCAGCAGCGCAATGTGTTCGCGCTGGCGGTCTTCGCGCGCGACGAACAGGCGCAGCCCGCCGCGGTCGGGGTCGGGCCCGCGCAGGAACATCGGCCCGTCGCTCAGCGGCGTGTCGCCCGCCACCAGGATCGGCTTCTTCCAGGGGTGGATGTAGGTGTGGATCGCGGCCTGCTTGCCCTCGTACCAGGGCAGCGGCGCCCACAGCGCGGTGGTGAACTCCAGGTCGAGCAGCTGGTCGGGCGCGTAGCGCTGCTGCGCGATCAGCTTGCGCGCGGTGGTGACCGTGCCGGCGGCGCGGTCGCGCAGCAGCACCGAGACGCCGATCACGTTCTGCGGCTTGACGTGGTAGCCGTGGCGCGGATCGGACACCACCATGCGCACGATCTCCTCGCTCGCCGCACTCACGATGAACACCTCGATGCCGTGCAGCGCCAGCGCGCGGAACAATTGCTGCGGGCCGCGCTGCATGCGCGGTACGTCGATGAAGAGATCCTGCACCGCATCGCCGGCGTACTGCCAGGCGGGGATCGGCGCGCCGCTGGCGAGCATGTCGTCGAGGTGGTGCCTGATCTCGCGCAGCGTGAAGCCGGCGAAGATCTGCGTCGCCCACGGGTAGCCGACCTGGTCGTCGATCTCGCCCAGGCGCTGGTAGTAGCTGTTGAGACTCTCGCGCCGCGTGGCGCTGTCGCGAAACGGGATCAGCGCCAGCGCCGGCGCCATGGTGTCGCGCGTGAGCACGCCGCGCCACTCCATGAACGCCAGCAGCGCGCCCAGCAGGTCGTGGTGGTAGGTGGTGTTGTCGGCGTCGAATACCGCATAGGCGCCGCTGTGCGCGTGCGCCTGGATCAGCCGCGCCAGCGCGGGCGCCGCCGGCGCCGGCCAGTGCGTCAGTGTCGATGCGATGTCGGCCATCGCGGACCCGGATGCGGTGGACATCGGCTTAGCGCTGGGCGTTCTGGTAGTCCGGGTGCACCCAGACCGGCGCCTGCGAGGGCGCCAGGGGCGCGCGACCGCGGATCGTGTCGGACAGCTTCTCGGCCATCATGATGGTGGGCGCGTTCAGGTTGCCGCTCACGATGTCGGGCATGATGGACGAATCGACCACGCGCAGCCCCTGCACGCCGTGCACGCGCGCGCTGCCGTCCACCACCGCCATCGCGTCGCTGCCCATCGGGCACGAGCACGACGGGTGGTAGGCGGTCTCGATCTCGCGGCGCAGGTGGGCGTCGAGTTCGGCGTCGCTCTGCACCGCCGGCCCGGGCGAGAGCTCCGCGCCGCGGTAGCGGTCGAACGCCTGCTGCGCGAACACCTCGCGCGTCAGGCGCACGCCGGCACGGCACTCCTTGCGGTCCTGCTCGGTCGAGAGGTAGTTGAACACGATCTCGGGCGCGGCCCTGGCGTCGGCGCTGCGGATGCGCACGTGGCCGCGGCTGGTCGCGCGCATCGGCCCCACGTGGGCCTGGAAGCCGTGCCCGGTGGCCGGTGCGTTGCCGTCGTAGCGCACCGCCATCGGCAGGAAGTGGTACTGCAGATCCGGATGGCGCACGCCCGCCTCGCTGCGGATGAAGCCGCCCGACTCGAAGTGGTTCGTCGCGCCCAGGCCGCTCCGGGTGCCCAGCCACTGCATGCCGATGCGCGCCCGCGCCAGCGGATGGACCGTGTTGTAGAGAGTGATCGGCTCCTTGCTGGCGTACTGGACGTAGGTCTCCAGGTGGTCCTGCAGGTTCTCGCCCACGCCCGGCAGCGCCAGGCGCACCGGCACACCGGCGCGCGCCAGCTGCTGCGGGTTGCCGATGCCCGAGAGCTGCAGCAACTGCGGCGAGTTGATCGGCCCGCCGCACAGGATGAGCTCGCGCGTGGCGCGCAACGCGCGCAGCTGCGTGCCCTGCAGCACCTCGAGCCCGCTGGCGCGCAAGCCGTCGCCACGGCCTTCGAACAGGATGCGCGTGGCCAGCGTGCGCTTGTACAGCGTGAGGTTGGGCCGGCGCAGCGCCGGGCGCAGGTAGGCCATGGCGGTGCTCCAGCGCCGGCCGCGCCAGGTCGTCATCTGCATCACGCCGAAGCCCTCCTGCTGGTAGCCATTCATGTCCTCGGTCACCGGGTAGCCGGCCTGGCGCCCGGCCTCGATGAAGGCGCGATAGAGCGGGTTGCTGCACGCGCCGGTCGTCACATGCAGCGGCCCGTCGCCGCCGTGGTAGTCGTCCGCCCCCAGGTCGCGCGTCTCGGCCTTGCGAAAGTACGGCAGGCAGTGCGCGTACGACCAGTCCGCGAGCCCGGGCCGGGAGGCCCAGCGGTCGTAGTCGAACGCGTGGCCGCGCACGTAGACCATGCCGTTGATCGACGAGGAGCCGCCGAGCACCTTGCCGCGCGGGGTGAACACGCGGCGCCCATCCAGGAACGGCTCGGGCTCGGACTGGTACATCCACGTGTAGCGCGGGTTGTTCATCGGCCAGGCGAACCCGGAGGGCATGTGGATGAACAGGCTCCAGTCGTTGCCGCCGGCCTCCAGCAGCAGCACGCGCACGCCGGCGGCCTCGCCGAGCCGGCCGGCCAGCACGCTGCCGGCGGAACCGGCTCCGACGATGATGTAGTCCCAGCAGTCCTTGTGCACGGGCGGCATTGTCAGCGATAGCTGCACGCCACCTGGCCGAGTTCCACATACACCGTCTTCAACTGGGTGTAGTGGTCCAGCGCGGCCATGCTGTTCTCGTGCCCGATGCCCGACTCGCGCACCCCGCCGAACGGCAGCTCGATCGGCGAGACGTTGTAGTTGTTGATCCAGCACAGCCCGGCGCGCAGGCGGGCCGCCACCCGGTGCGCACGCGCCAGATCGCGTGTGAACACACCGGCGGCCAGCCCGTAGCGGCTGTCGTTGGCGCGGCGCACGGCCTCGTCCTCGTCGTCGAACACCAGCATGGAGAGCACCGGGCCGAAGATCTCCTCGCACACGATGCGCATGTCGTCGCGGCAGTCGGTGAAGATGGTGGGGGCGACGAAGGCCCCCTGCAGCCCCGGCACGGCAACGCGCTCGCCACCCGCCGCGAGCGTGGCGCCCGCCGCGATGCCGCTGGCGATGTACTCCATCACGCGGTCGGCGTGCGCGTGCGAGATCATCGCGCCGACCTCGGTCTGCGGGTCCATCGGGTCGCCCACGCGCAGCAGCGCGGTGCGCTCCTGCAGGCGCTGCAGGAAGCGCGCGGCCAGGCCGCGCTGCACGAACACGCGCGTGCAGTTGGTGCAGACCTCGCCCTGGGTGTAGAAGTTGCCCAGCATCGCGCCGGAGACGGCCTGCTCGAGGTCGGCGTCGTCGAACACCAAGAGCGGCGACTTGCCGCCGAGCTCCATCGTGACGCGCTTGAGCGTGCCGGCGGCGGTCTGCATCACCTTCTTGCCGGTCGCGACCGAGCCGGTGACCGAGACCTTGGCCACGCCCGGATGCGCCGCCAGCAGCGCGCCGGTGTCACGACGCCCCTGCAGCACGTTGAATACGCCCGGTGGCACGCCGGCCTGCTGGTAGATGCGCGCGAGTTCGAGCGCAGTGCTGGGCGTGAGCTCGGACGGCTTGAAGACCATCGCGTTGCCGGCGGCGAGCGCCGGGGCGGATTTCCAGCAGGCGATCTGCAGCGGATAGTTCCAGGCGCCGATGCCGGCGCACACCCCCAGCGGTTCGCGCCGGGTGTAGGCGAACGCGTTGCGCAGCGGGTACTGGCTGCCGGTGAGCGTGGCGGCTGCGCCGGCGAAATACTCGATGCAGTCGGCGCCACTGTGCACGTCCACCACCAGCGCCTCCTGCAGCGGCTTGCCGGTGTCCTGCACTTCCAGCCGGGCGAGTTCGTCGTTGCGCTCGCGCAGCAGCGCAGCGGCGCGCTGCAGGATGCGGCCGCGCTCGGCGCCGGTGAACTCCGACCAGCGCTCGAAGCCGCGCTGCGCGCTCTGCACCGCGGCATCGACGTCGGCGGCAGTGCTGTCGTGCAGCACCCCGAGCGCCGCGCCGGTGGCCGGGTTCAGGTTCTGGAACGGCGCGCCGGCGCCCGCCAGCGTCTGACCATCGACCCAGCCCGGGATCACCGGCAGGTTCATCGTGTCGTCGTGCATCGCTCTCGCTCCTCGTCACTATTTGCGCAGTGCCGCCGCCACGGCGTCCCGGCCATCCCGGCCGTCGAAGGTCTTGACGTCGGTGAGCCAGGGTTCCACCACGGCCGGATTCTTGCGCAGGAAGTTGCGCGCGGCCGCGACCGGCCGCGCCTTCTCCAGGATCGGCGCCATGAGCTGGCTCTCCATCGCGGCGCTGAACTGCAACTGGTTCAGCAAGGCGGCGACGTTCGGGCACTGCGCCAGGTAGCCGGCGCGCACCACGGTGTACACCCTGGCCTCGCCCAGGTTGGGGCCGAACACCTCGTCGCCCCCGGCCAGGTAGCTCATCTTCAGCTGCATGTTCATCGGGTGCGGCTCCCAGCCCAGGAACAGCACCGCCTTCCTCGCGCGCAGCGCGCGCTGCACCTCGGCCAGCATGCCCGCCTCGGAGGATTCGACCAGCCGGAAGTTCTTCAGGCCGAACCGGTCGTCCCGGATCATGCCCTGGATCAGCGCGTTGCCGTCGGTGCCGGGCTCGATGCCGAGGATCCGGCCGTCGAGCTCCTTCTGGAAGCGCGCGATGTCGGCAAAGGTCTTCAGGCCCCGGTCGTACAGATAGCTCGGTACCGCCAGCGTGTACCTCGCGCCGGCCAGGTTGGGCGTATCCAGCACCTGGACCAGGCCCTGCGCGACGAAGGGCTCGATCACCGGCGTCATCGCCGGCTTCCAGTAGCCCAGGAAGATGTCGATGCGCCCGTTCTTCATGCCCGTGAGCGCGACCGGGAGCGACGCGATGGCGGTGCTCGGGCTGTAGCCGAGCGCCTCCAGCAGCACCGTGGCGATGCCGGTGGTGGCGGCGATGTCGCTCCAGCCGACGTCGACCAGGCGCGGCTTCTGGCAACTGGCGTCCTCCGCCGCGCGCGCCGGCGCGCCAGCCACGGCGAGCGCCAGGGCGGCGCCGAACAGCGCTAGCGCGGCCTTGCGCACGTCCTGACGCTCATTCGGAACACCTCCGCCTGACGGCTGCGGTGCGAGCGCCTTGGGAGCGGCCCGGCGGCGACCCATCGGAACACCTCCGCCTGACGGCTGCGGTGCGAGCGCCTTGGGAGCGGCCCGGCGGCGACCCATCGGAACACCTCCGCCTGACGGCTGCGGTGCGAGCGCCTTGGGAGCGGCCCGGCGGCG
>JBDHRZ010000188.1:0-6049 GCA_039807845.1 Rhodoferax sp. | reverse complement strand
ATTGGGGCACCAAGCAGTGGCGTGCGGTCTGTGACCTGATGAAGCCGGACGTGGTGATGCAGAACATGATGTTCGAGCCCATCGTCGGACGCGAACACGTCTACCAGCGCTGGTCCAACATGTCGCCGCCGAACAAGAACTGCATCATGGAGATCGAGCGCATCGGTGTGGTGGAGGGCGCGCTGGTGATGGAGCGGCGTGACGTGATCACCGTGGACGGTGTGGTGCGCTCGGTGGCGGTGGTGGGTATCCTGCAGTTCGACGGGCCGTTGATTTCGCAGTGGCGCGAGTATTACGATCGCTCGCGGTTGCTCTGGGCGCAAGGCACGACGGCCGGACCTTACTGAGGTCGGCGGTTGCCCGGGGCCCGTGGGACGGGGATCCCGTGCCGCGGTCGTTCGGCAAGAGATGCAAGCCGGTCGGCTTGCGGCAGCGGGTGGAGGCAGCCCGGTGCAGGCACTGAACACCGGCAAGCTGTGGTCACGAGGAGGAGGCCGCCATGATTCTGAGCAGTGGGCAACGAATCGCAGCCATGCATGGATCGGGTGCGTGGCCTGACCTCACCTTTGACCGCTTGTTGCGCGGCATCGTCGACAGCCACCCCGAGCGCGAAGCGATCGTCGATCCACCCAATCGGCAGCAGGTCCTCGGCAGCCCCGCGCGCCGGCTGACCTGGGCCGAGTTCGGCAGGGCGGTCGATGTTCTCTCGGGACAGTTGTCCGCGTGCGGCTTGCGCAAGGACGACGTCGTGGTCGTCCAGCTGGCCAACAGCTGGGAACTCGTCGCGCTCTACTTCGCCTGTTTTCGCCTGGGTGTCGTCGTCAGCCCGGTCGCGGCACAGTACCGCGACCATGAGCTGATCTATGTCGTGCAGTGCACCGGCGCGAAGGCGCTGGTGACCAATGCGCGCATCGGTGCGCACGCGCATGCGGCGATGGCCCTGCGGGTGCAGCAGCAGTGTCCGGGGTTGTCCTGGCTGTTCGTGCTGGGCGCAAGCGCAGACGTCCCGGCCGGTGCCTTCGATCTGGCAGCGATGCTGGCGGCTCCGTCTGTGGCGGCTGCGATCGTGGAGGCCGGCGTCGGTCCGGACGACGTCGTCACCATCATCTGGACTTCCGGCAGCGAAGGGCGACCGAAGGGCATCCATCGCAGTCATGCGCTCTGGCTAGTGCAGTTGAACACCGTCGCCGACGCCTTCGGGCTGCCGGACGGCGCGCGGCTGCTCAACGGCCGCCCGCTCGTCAACCATGGCGCCATGATCGGAACCCTGCTGCCCTGGCTCAGCCGTGCCGGCACCATCGTGCTGCACCATCCCTTCGCGCTCGATACCTACGTGCAGCAACTGCGTGACGAGCGGATCGATTTCACCTCGATGGCACCTGCCATCCTGGTGTCATTGGTCAGCGAGCCGGAGCTGCTCGACGGTGTCGATTTCACCCGCTTGCGCGGCGTGTCTTCCGGGTCGGCACCCTTGTCGCCGACGCTGATCCAGGAGTTCGAGCGGCGCTTTGGCGTGCGCGTGTTCAACCTCTACGGGTCGAGCGAAGGCGCGTCGCTCGGCAGCAGCCCCAGTGACGTGCCCGACCCCGTGCTGCGCGCCACGCTCTTTCCCCGGCTCGGCGTGCCTGGATACGACTGGAGCTATCCATCCGGCCGGCTGCAGGAGACCCGGCTGGTGGACCCGGATAGCGCTCAGCAGATCGACGCTGCCGGCCGGCCGGGTGAGTTGCGCGTGCGTGGCCCGATCATCTTCGACGGCTATTTCAACGATCCGGAGGCGACGCGTGCCGCCTTCGATGATCAGGGGTTCTATCGCACGGGCGACTTGTTCGAACTCGCCGGTGAACGGCTGGAGTATTACCGCTACGTGGGCCGCTGCAAGGACATCATCGTGCGCGGCGGCTACAACATCTCGGCGATGGAAGTGGAAAACCTGGTCGCGACCTATCCTGGCATCAAGGAGGTCGCGGTGATCGGGTTCGCGGACGAGCGACTGGGCGAGCGCGTCTGCGCCGTGATCGCGATGCGCGACGGCCATGATGCGCCGTCGCTCGACCGGTTGGTCGGCTTCCTGCGCAACGAGCAGCGGGTCGCGGCGCTCAAGTTGCCCGAGAAGCTCGTGGTGGTCGATGCACTGCCGCGCAACGCGAATACCAAGGTCGACAAGCCACGGCTGCGCAAGACCCTGCACGCATCGCAGGACGGCAACCCGGCCGGCTGAACGCTCGCGCATTCCAACCCATCAACCAGAGGATCAGTCCATGACGAAACCAGACATCACCACCTGCCGCGCGCTCATCGATTCCCTCGGAGCGCAGGATCTGCTGCGGGTCGGCAAGGAAGTCAGTCCTATTCTGGAGGCGACCGGCATCCTGAAGGCGATGGAAAACGGTCCGACCCTGCTGTACGAGACCGTGGCGGGCTTTCCTGGCCAGCGCATGCTGTGCAACATGTTCGCGCGCGAGGATCGGGTCGCCGCCATGTTCGGCGCAGGCTCCACCCGGGAACTCAAGCATGTGGGTGCCGCCGCATTGCGCAATCCGATCGCGCCGCGCCTGGTTTCCGATGCGCCGAGCCAGGAGGTGGTGATCACCAAGGACATCGATGTTCTCTCGACGCTGCCGGTGTGCAAGTACACCGAGACCGACCCTGGCCGCATCCTGGGCGGCGGCGTCACGCTGCTCAGTGGCCCGGACATCGGTACCTGCGCGTCCTACAAGCGGGTCCACTTCCGCGGCAAGGACTGGGGCAGCCTGGCGTTCATTCCGAGCAGCCACATGGAGCACTGGGTGATCGACCGCAAGCGCAAGGGCCAGCCGCTGCCGATGACGATCAACGTCTGCCCGCCACCGGCCGTGATGGCGGTTGCGGCCGGCGGCGGACTTGGCTGGGCCATTCCCGCAGGCCATGATGAACTGGGTTTTGCCGGTGGCTTGCAGGGCGGCCCGGTGGACGTCTGCAAGGCCAAGACGGTCGATGCACTGGCGATCGCGCAGGCCGAATGGGTCATCGAAGGTTACATCGACACGACCCAGACGGTCTGGGAGAGCGACGAGGCCGAGCGACACAACGACAACAAGCGCAACCTGTTCCCTGAGTGGCACGGCCATGAGGGCCGCTCAGAGCGGACCTACAAATTCTGCGTCACCGGCATCACGCGCCGCGCCAAGGACCCGATCTTCGAACTCTGGCTGGCGCACTCGGTCGAGTTGTCGATCATCCGCCGGCTCATCAACGACGGGCCGATCTTCGAATCGCTCGACCGCCTGTCGCCAGGTCTGATCACCGACATCAACGCGCTCAACGGCATGAAATCGTTCGGCCTGGTGGTCCAGGTGAAGAAGCGCGGCCGGCGCGACGACGCCGTGGTGCGCAACGTGATCCTCGCCGCGTTCTCGATGAATCCGCGACTGCGCAACGTCTTCGTCGTCGACCAGGACGTGGACATCTACGACGCCGAGGAACTGATCTGGGCACTGCATACCAGGCTCGATCCGAAGGACAATATGATCGTCATCCCGCGCCCGACCCACGAGGTGCGCGACGGGCCGCTCAGCCCGATCGCCCGGGTCGGGTTCGACCTCACGACCCCGAAGCAGTTCCAGGACCAGTTCTGGCGCGGGCAATACCCCCGGGTGGACCTGCGCCGGTGGTTTACCGACGAGCAGATCGCAGCCGTGCAGGCGCGCCAGGATCCGTATTCGAAGCTGCTGGCCAGGAAGGCGGTCTGATCCTGTTCCAGCTGCGCCGGGCGCGTGGCTGGCGTGGGACAGTGCACCAGGTGCCGCAATGGACGTGAGCGTGGCTCACGTCCACGCCCATCACGGCGCAGTTGGCAGATTCATTTTTCGTGAGCCCCCAGGCGCGTCATGGCAGGGCGCTTGAGCGCGATCGCCACCGTCTTTTCCTCGGTATAGAAGTGGCGCATGCCGTCGATTCCCTCGCGGCCCACGCCTGATTCCTTGTAACCGCCAAACGGAAAGCGCAGGTCCAGCACCATCGGGCTGTTGACCAGGAGCGTGCCGGCCTGGATCTCGCGCGCGGCCCGGTGGGTCTGCGTCAGGTCGTTGCTCCACAGATAGGAGACGAGGCCGAATGGCGAATCGTTGGCGATTGCGATCGCCTCGTCGAACGTGTCGAAGAGTTCGAACGCGGCAATCGGGCCGAAGATTTCTTCCTGGCAGACCCGGCTCTGGTTCGAGTGCATCAGCACGGCGGTGGGCTCGAGGTAGTAGCCCTTGTCGCCGACGTGCGAGGGGCGTTTGCCGCCGCACAGCAGTTTTCCCCCTTCCTGCACGGCGATGTCCACGAACGAGCACACGCGCCTGTAGTGGGCGGCGTTGGACAACGGCCCCACTTCGGTGCGCATGTCCAGTGGATTGCCGACCCGTATCGCGCGCGCGCGCTCGACGAAGCGGCGCAGGAATTCGTCTGCGATCGGGCGTTGCAGCAGGATGCGCGAGCCGGCGAAACACTGCTGGCCGTTGTTGGTATAGATCGAGGTCAGCGCACCGTCGAGCGCGTCGTCCAGGTTGGCGCTTGCCGTGATGATGTTGGCCGACTTGCCGCCGAGCTCCAGGCCGACGCGCTTGAGACCTGGCGCGGCGGCCGCCGCGATCGCACGGCCGGTCTGGGTGCCCCCGGTGAAGGACACCACGCGTACCGCCGGATGGCGCACCAGCGCATCGCCGGTCACCGGCCCGCGGCCGTTGACCATGTTCACCACGCCGGGCGGAACGCCGGCTTCGGTCAGGACCTCCATGAAGCGCGCAACGGCCAGCGGCGTCGTTTCGGCGGTCTTCACGACGCAGCTGTTGCCGAATGCCAATGCTGCGGAGATCTTGGTCGAGGCCAGCGCCAGCGGGGCGTTCCACGGCGAGATCAGGGCGGCCACGCCGGCGGGCTCGCGCACCACGAAGCGCAGGTAGTCCTGGTCGCTGATGCCGGCCTTTTCCACGTTCTGCGACAACCAGTCGCCGAAGAAGTCGAAATTGCGCGTGATGCGCGGCAGTTGCCGGGTGCGCAGGTAGCTCAGCGGCAGGCCGCTGTTGCTGCATTCCAGTTCAGCCAGTTCGTCGATGTGCTGCAGCGTCAGCGTCACGATGCGCTGGAAGATGCGCCGCTTCTCGGCCACGGGTTTGTGTGCCCAGACGCCCGATGCGTGGCTGGCGCGGGCGACCTCCACCGCTGCGGCGGTTTCGGCCGCATCCGCCTCGCTGAGTTGTGCGATGACTTCCTCGGTGGCGGGGTTGATGACCGGCAGCAACTGCCCGGAAGGCTGGAGCCATTGGCCGTTGACGTAACTGGTGATGGTCTTCATGTCGGTTTCCTTGGTGCTCGTCACGCGGCCATGTGACTGCCGCCGTTCACGTGCACGGTCTGGCCATGGATATAGCTGGCTGCCGGGCTGAGCAGGAACAGCAGCACGTGTGCGATCTCGGACGGCTGACCGAGGCGCTGCATCGGATTTCCCTGCACGAAGCGCTGCATGTCCAGTCCGGTCTGCTTGACGTCGCGCCCCGTGCCGCCCTTGAGGAACGCGGTGTCGACGACTCCGGGTGCCACCCCGTTGACGCGGATGTCGGGCGCCCATTCGGTGGCCAGCGCCCGCACCAGGTTGATGACGCCGGCTTTCGATGCTCCGTATGGTCCGTATCCGATGTGGTTCACGCGCACGCCGAAGGTGGACGAGACCAGCACCGCCGCCGGCGAGCGGCCCGCAGCGGCCGACGCACGCAGCAGGGGCGCGCTTTCCCGTGCGACCAGGAACATCCCGCGCAGGTCGGTGTCGATGATGTCGTCCCACTCCTGCACGCTCATCTTCTCGACGGGAACACGCTCGCCGGTGTAGCCGGCCAGGTTCACGCAGGCATCGATGACGCCCCACTCGGCACGAACGCGCGCGAATGCCGCCTGCACGGCCTGCTCCTGCGTCACGTCGCAGGCGATGGTCAGCACCCCATCGGGGGGCGGGAAGGCGGCAATGGAGCGTTCGATGTCGAGCACCGCAACCCGCAATCCCAGTTCCAGCGCAAGCTGCACCAGTGAG
>JBDHRZ010000187.1:0-6053 GCA_039807845.1 Rhodoferax sp. | reverse complement strand
CGTCTTGGTGAGCGACAGCCCCAGGCGCGGCTGCTGCGCGATCTTGCGCGCCCAGGCCAGCACCGCGTCGGCGAGCTCGGCGCGCGGCACCACCTTGTTCACCATGCCCATTTGGTATGCGCGCTGCGCGTCCATGCGCTCGCCCAGGAACAGGAATTCCTTGGCGATGCGCGGATGCAGTTCGTGCGCGTGCGCGAAGTACTCCACGCCGGGGATGCCCATGCGCACCACCGGGTCCTGGAAGAATGCGTCGTCGCTGGCCACGATCAGGTCGCACACCCAGGCCAGCATCAGCCCTCCGGCGATGCAGGCGCCCTGCACCATGGCGATGGTCGGCTTGGGGATGTCGCGCCAGCGCCGGCACATGCCCAGGTAGACCTCCTGCTCGCGCGCATAGAGCTGCTCGGCGCCGGGCTTGTTGACGTGGTCCCACCACAGGTGCCTGCGCTCGAAGGTCTTGTTGATGTCGCGCCCGGGGGTGCCGATGTCGTGCCCGGCGCTGAAGTGCTTGCCGGTGCCGGTGAGCACGATCACCTTCACCGCGTCGTCAGCCACCGCGCGCGCGAAGGCGGCATCCAGCGCGTAGGTCATCTGCGAGTTCTGCGCGTTGTTGAAGCCCGGCCGGTTCATCGTCACGGTGGCGATGCCGTCCTGCACCGCGTAGAGCACCGGCTCGGCGGTCTCGTAGACCGCGTTGTCCTCGCGCGCGACGAATTCGCTGCCCGGATCGTTCGCATTGGTCATGTTCAGGCCCCCAGTACGGAATGACGCAGGCCCTTGGGATCGAGCCGCTCCAGCAGCGCGAGCTGCGCCGGCGTCGGATCGGCCGTGCGCGCGACCGCATGCGGCACGTGCAGCGCAAAGCCGGTGGCCTGCTGCACCTGCTCCACGCTCACGCCCGGATGCAGCGACACCAGTTGCAGCTGGTGCGCAGGGCCGCGGAAGTCCAGCACGCACAGGTTGGTGTAGATCGAGCGGATGTCGATGTCGTCCAGGCTCCAGCCGCGCTCGAGCCGCGCCGGGTTGTAGCCGGCCGAGCAGACCATGTCCACTTCGCCGGCCACGAACACCTTGGTGCCGTGCGCCGGGATGAAGAACGAGTTCGCATGGTTGACCGAGTTGCCGGGATAGCCGCGCACGCCGAGCATCATGGTGCGCGGCTTGTCGTAGTCGCCGATGGCCGAGATGTTGGTCTGCCCGAAGCGGTCGATCTGCGTGGGCGTGACCATCGCGTGGCGCCGTCCGCTCCAGACGCTGTCGAACACCGCGGCAAAGCCCTTGTGGCTCTCGCGCCGGATGCGATAGTCACCACGCGGGCCGACCGGCACCGGCTCCTGCACGATCCAGGCCTCGGAGTCGGTGACCATCAGGTCGGTGTTGATGCTGAGCATGCTCAGCGACGCCGCCAGCCGCGGGACCAGGCCGATGCCGGTGGCCAGCACCTCGCCGTCGCCGGCCCAGGTCTGGGCCGCGGCGCAGATGATGCGATCGATCAGGGTGGGCTCGCTCATGGTGGGGTCCTCGCAGGCTCAGAACACGGGAAGCGGCAGGCGCAGGATGGCGTCCAGCCCGCCCACACGCTGCTGGTACTCCTGCTCGGAGCACTGCACGTACTTGCCGCTGTACGCGGCCCAGCCGTCGGCCTCCTTCGCGCCGGCCACGTATTCCCTGAAGTGCGGCACGTCGAAGCCGTAGCGCGGCGCGCAGGAACTCGGGTGTGCGCCGCCGGGCAGGTGCACCACGCCGCTGGTCTCGGCACGGTCCCAGAACACGAAGCGCGCCTCCTCGCCCTGCTCGAAGTGGCTGCTCTCGACCAGTTCGTCGCAGCTCACGAAGGTGCGCGCGCTGGCGCGTGCGAACCAGTCGTCCATGTACACGTCGGGCCCGCGGATCTGGCACACGCCGCGCGCATCGGCGCGGTCCACGTGCAGCAGCGCCGCGTCCAGCGGCAACGCCGGTGCCGCGACCCAGGCCTTGTCGTCATAGGGAGAATCGACCAGCTTCAGCGCACGGTTGTGGCGCAGCAGGTCGGTGCCCAGGCCGGCGCGGGTCGGGATGAAGGGCGCGCGCATGGCCGCCGCCTGCAAGCCCAGCAGCATCATGCCTTCGTCGAGCTCCATCACCTCCAGCCGGCCGCTCTGACGCGCGAGGCGGAAGTAGGGCTCGAGCGGGATGAAATCCAGCGAGACGAAGGCAAACACCAGCTTGCGCACCTTGCCTGCGGCACACAGCATGCCGACATCGGCGCCACCATAGGCAACCACCGTCAGATCCTGCACCGGGCTGCGCAGCAGCTCGCGCACCAGCGCCATCGGCTTGCGCCGCGGGCCCCAGCCTCCGATGCCCAGCGTCATGCCGTTGCGCAGTTGCGCGACCACGTCGCGCGCCGTCATGAGCTTGTTGGCCATGGCCCCTCGTCCTTGCGTGGGTGCAGCGCACCCGGGTCTTTCCAGTGCCGCTTGCGCGGTGTTCCTGCGCGGGGATTGTGGTCAGCGGCGCTGCCGGTTACATCGTCCGATGGGACTAAGGGAGGGCCGTTGCCGACGCCGACGGATAGTCGTTGTAGCCGGCCGCCCCGGGCGTGTAGAGCGTGCGCCGGTCGAACCGCGCCAGCGGCGCACCGGTGCGCAGGCGCGCGACCAGGTCGGGGTTGCCGATGAAGTGGCGCGCGAACGACACCGCCTCGCCCAGGCCATCGCGCAGCGCGCGCACGGCGCTGGCGCCATCGAAGCCATCGTTGAGGATCAATGGCGCGCCGAAGTTCGCGCGCGCCAGCGCGAAGGCGTCGATCTCGGCCGAAGGCGCGCGCATGACGTGCAGCCAGGCCAGCCCGAGCGGGCGCAGCTGGCGCATCAGCTCGGCGTGGGTGGCCGCCGAATCCTCATCCAGCGCGTCGTTGTACGCGTTGCCCGGATTCAGCCGCAGCCCGACCCGATCGGCACCGATGGCGGCCGCCATCGCACCCAGGCATTCGACCGCAAAGCGGCAGCGCGCCGGCGCAGCACCACCCCAATGGTCGGTGCGCCGGTTGGTGCCCGAATACAGGAACTGCAGCGTCAGGTAGCCGCTGGTGCCGTGCAACTCGACACCGTCGAAACCCGCCGCCAGCGCCCGGCGCGCCGCCTGCGCGTGCTGCGTGATCGCCGCGCGCACTTCCTGCGCCGTCATCGCGCGTGGCACATCGAACGCCTGCATGCCGGCGCGATCGGTCCAGACGCTGCCGCCGGCCGGATGGGCCGAAGGCGCGAGCGTTGCCACGCCGGCGGGCTTGATGTGGCTGCTGCCGATGCGCCCGCCGTGCATGAGCTGCAGCACGATGCGTCCGCCGCGCGTGTGCACGGCATCCGTGACACTGCGCCAGGCCGCCACGTGCGCATCCGTCGCGATGCCGGGCTGGCGGCTGTAGGACTGGCCTTCGGCCACCGACCAGGTGCCCTCGGCGATGATCAGCCCGGCGTCGGCGCGCTGTGCATAGTGAGCGGCCATGAGCGCGTTCGCGCAGCCGTCCTCGTCGGCGCGGTTGCGCGTCATCGGCGCCATCACGATGCGATTCGCCAGTTCCAGCGCGCCCAGGCGCAGCGGGTCGAACAGCCCGGTCACAGGGCTGGGCGCCTGTGCAACTGCCACGCCACGATGGTGCATGTCCGCACCGACTCAACGCGTGCGGATGCGCGGTGCGGGCGTGCCGCGGCGCATGCTGCGCAGGAACTGCTCGAGCGGAGCGGGCGGTGCGACCTGCGGCAGGCTCGCCTTGTCGGGGCGATGCACCCAGAATTCGCGCCAGCTCGGGAACAACTCGTGGAAGCTGCCCCGGTAGGGTTCGCGCCCCGGCCAGCGCATCTTCATGTCGCCGATAGGCGGCTTGTTGAGGTCGCTCGCGTACCAGTAGCAGGGCAGGCGGCGGCGAAAGAACCACTGCGCGTCGATGCGCTCGTAGTCATCCCAGTAGAGCATCTGCATGATGACCCACTCGCCGCCGCACTCATGCTCGTTCTTCGAGTACACCACCCCGGTGGCGTGGTGCGCGTCGACGAACTCGATGATGTGCTGCCCGATGTGGTGCGAGGTGCCGGTGAACTGCTCGCGCAGCGTCTCGTCCTGCCAGGCCTTGAAGTGCGCGCGCCCGACCTTGTCCTTGCCCACGCGCACGTCGGGCGCGAACAGGTTGCAGTGCGCATCCAGGTCACGCATGTCCAGCGACAGCGCGTACTTGCCGGCGAGCTGGCGGATCGCGTCGAGCGACTCCAGCCGGTCGATGCGATCCTCGAGCGTGGCGGGCCAATGCCGAGGGTGTGGCGTCTCTTCCATGGTCCGCGGACCTTACTGTGGATCGCGAGTGCATTCATCGTCCAAGGGGACTATGGATGCCATCGTGCACGTCAGCCTGCGCCAGGCGTGCGCGAAGCCTTGCCAGCCTGCCAATGAGGGGCCCAACGCGGCCGTCACCCATCAGGCGCGCCGAACCGGCGAACGCCGCAGGCCAGGCCCGGCACATCTGCCAACGCGTCAGGCCGCTGCCACCGCCGGCCGCAGCGGCGCCTCGCGAATCGGCAGATTGAGCACTGCCGCCAGCAAGGCCAGCGCGATGTCGGCCCACCACATCCAGTCGTAGTTGCCGAAGCGGGTGATGGCCAGACCGCCCAGCCAGGCGCCCAGGAAGCCACCGATCTGGTGGCTGAACAAGGTCAGGCCGAACAGCGTACCCAGGTAACGCACGCCGAACAGCTTGCCGACGATGCCCGCCGTCGGCGGCACCGTGGCCAGCCAGGTCAGGCCCAGGCCGATCGCGAACAGGTAGAACACCCACGGTTCGCGGGGCATCAGCAGGTACCAGCCCACCAGCGCAGCGCGGCTGGCGTACATCACCGCCAGGATCATCTTGCTGCGGTATACGCCCACCAGATGGCCGACCCACAGGCTGCCGACGATGTTGGCCAGACCGATCAACGCCAGCGAGGTACTCGCGACGGTCGCCGGCAGGCCGCACAGATCGACTTCGGTCGGCAGGTGCGTGACCAGGAAGGCGATATGAAAGCCGCACGTGAAAAACCCCGCGTGCAGCAGCAGGTAGCTGCGCTCGCGCAGCGCCGTGCGCAGCGCCTGGCGCAACCCACCCGCCTCGCCGGGCACGACCGCGCTGTGACGATGGGTTCCGCGCGTGAGCCTGCCCGCCAGCGGCAACGCCGCCAGTGACACCACCGCGAGCGTGACCATGGCGCCCATCCAGCCCAGCGCCTGGATCAGCTTCTGCGCCAGCGGTGCGAACACGAACTGGCCGAGCGATCCGCCGGCATTGATCACCCCGGAGGCGGCGCCGCGCGCCTGCTCGGCCAGGCGCTGCGCCGCGGCGCCGAGCAGCACCGAAAAGGCGGCGGCACCGGAGCCGATCGCCATCAGCAGCCCCTGGGTGAAGACCAGCGCAAGACCGGTATCAGCCAGCGGCGTCAGCGCCAAACCGAGCGCCAGCAGCACGACGCCGATGACCAGCACCGGCCGCGGACCCCAGCGATCGGCGGCCGCGCCGGCGAGCGGCTGGACCGCGCCCCAGCTGAACTGCGCCACGGCGAAGGCGAAGCTGATGGTGGCAATGCCCAGCCCGGTGGACGTGTTGATCGGGCCCACGAACAGCCCGACCGACTGGCGCGCCCCCATCGTGATCATCAGGATGCTGGCCGCCACGAGCGTGACGGCCAGCGCGCCGGGTTCCTTGAGCTTGTCGAGCATGGGTGGTAGGGTCGGCGTGCGGGATTCGGAGGAAAGGTGATGCCGCGGTGGCCAAATCAAGGTGTCGAACGCTCGTATACCGGTTCGCAGAGCACCTGCGTCTTGACCGAATTCGCGATGAAGCACTGCGCATGCGCCTCGTGGTGCATGGCATCGATCTGCGGCGGCGTCGGCAACAGATCGCCGGAAAACCGCACGGCAGGCCTGAGCGTCACCGTCAGCATCGCCATCCTGCCGTCAGCGTCTTTGCCCATCACGCCGAGCGCAACATCGAAGTAGCGGTCCACGCAGAACCCGTCGGACAGGGTGAGCGCCACCCTGCGCCCGGC
>JBDHRZ010000186.1:0-6087 GCA_039807845.1 Rhodoferax sp. | reverse complement strand
GGTGGCCGCCTGCATGGGCCAGCTGGCGCTGGTGCTGCTGAGCATGGCGGCCATGGGCGAGCCGATGCCCTGGCTGATCGTGCTCGGGCTGGCTGGCCTGGCCGCGTGTCTGCTGATGGGCTGGCTGAGCTGGCGCACCCGGGCCTGGGTCGATCAGATGCCGGCCGACGCCAGCCATGCAGGCGATCTGCTGCAGCAGGCCGAACCGTTGCGCTTGCAGGTGCGGGCGGCCGAGACCCGCCTGCGCGAAGTGGTCGATGCGCTGCCGGCAGGGCTGGCGCTCTACGACAACCAGGACCGGCTGCTGCTGTTCAACCGGGAGATGGCGCGTGAGTACCCGTATCGCAGCGAACAGCCAGTGCTCGGCGAGACCTACGAAACCCTGCTGCGTCGTGCCCTGGGCGCGGGGATCATCGCCGACGCCGTGGGGCGCGAGGAGGAATGGCTGGCGCTGCGCCTGGCGGGCCGCGGCGCGCTCGACGCGCCGATGCTGCGCCACACCGACGACGGCCACTGGGTCCACCTGTACGAAGTCCGCACTCCGTCGGGCTACGTGGTGATGACGCGGCTGGACATGACGCCGATGATGGAGAAGAGCCTAGCACTGGAGCGTGCCAACGAGCAGTTGCTGCGCCTGTCGACCACCGATGGTTTGACCGGCATCGCCAACCGGCGCATGTTCGACCAGACCTTGCTCAGCGAGTGGCAGCGCAGTGCGCGCAACGGCACCGATCTGGCGCTCCTGATGGTCGACATCGACCACTTCAAGCGCTACAACGATCATTACGGCCACCAGACCGGCGATGAATGCCTGCGCCAGGTCGCGCGCATCCTGGTGCTGTGCGTCAAGCGCTCCGGGGAACTGGTGGCGCGCTACGGCGGCGAGGAGTTCGCCATTTTGCTGCCCGGGGCCGATGTGCCCGAAGCGACGGCGATTGCGCAGCGCTGCCTGAAGCAGATTGCCGACGCGCACATCCCGCATGCCGATTCGCCCGTGGCCCCATGGTTGACCGTGAGCATCGGCGTGGCCTGCCTGCAGGCGACGCCGGCCGGATCGCCCTCGACGCTGGTGCAGCAGGCCGACAGCGCACTGTACTGCGCCAAGAAGGCCGGCCGCGACCGGGTCGAGCCCTATGACCTGGAGCGCGTCAACGCACTCGCCACCCGGCCTGCGCCCCTGTGACGGGCTCGATCAGGTAGATGCCCGGCACGTTTTTCTCGTCGGCGTGGCTGGCCGAGAGCACCATGCCTTCGCTCACGCCGAATTTCATCTTGCGCGGCGCGAGATTCGCCACCAGCACCGTCATCCTGCCCACCAGTTCCTCGGGACGGTAGGCGCTGGCGATGCCGGAGAAGACCGTGCGTGTGTTCGCCTCGCCGACGTCGAGGGTCAGGCGCAGCAGCTTGGTCGAGCCTTCGACCGCCTTGCACTCGACGATCTTCGCGATGCGCAGATCGATCTTGCCGAAATCGTCGATGCCGATGCTGGGCTCGATCGCCTCGCCGCCCGGCAGTGGCGGGGCGGGCTCGGCCGGTGGCTCGAACAGGGCGTCGAGTTGCTGCTGCTCGACGCGCTGCATCAGGTGCTGGTAGGGCCGGATCGCATGCCCCTGGCCCATGGCCTCATCGCCATCGGACCAGCGCGCGCATGAGGCGCCCAGGAAGCGCTCGACCTGCCGCGACAGTTCCGGCAGGATCGGCGTCAGGTACACGCTCAGGATGCGGAATGCCTCCAGCGTCGCGCTGCACACCTGGTGCAGCGTGGCCATGTGCCTGGCTGCTTCTTCGCTTCCCGCGGGCGCCTTGCGCGCCAGGCTCCAGGGCTGCTGCTCGTTCCAGTAGCCGTTGACCAGGTCGGCCAGCCGCATGATCTCCGTCACGGCCTGCAGCGTGTTGCGTTCCTCGAAGCGTCGCCGCAGCAGGTCGGATGCCGCGCGCAACTGGGCCACCAGCGCGGCGTGCGTGGCGTCCGTCGCGCTGTCGCCCAAAGCGGCGAGCCGGCCCTCGAAATGCTTGTGCACGAAGCCCGCCGCGCGGCTGGCGATGTTGACGTACTTGCCGATCAGGTCGCTGTTGACGCGCAGCATGAAGTCTTCGGCGTTGAAGTCGATGTCTTCGTTGCGGCCGTTGAGCTTCGCGGCGAGGTAGTAGCGCAGCCACTGCGGGTTCATGCCCAGTTGCAGGTACTTCAGCGGGTCCAGGCCGGTGCCGCGGCTCTTGCTCATCTTCTCGCCGTTGTTCACGGTCAGGAAGCCGTGCACGAACACGTTGTCCGGGGTCTTGCGGCCGCTGAAGTGCAGCGTGGCGGGCCAGAACAGCGTGTGGAAGGTGACGATGTCCTTGCCGATGAAGTGGTACTGCTCGAGCGCCGGGTTGGCCATGTACGCCTCGTAGTCCTGGCCGCGGCGCTCCAGCAGGTTCTTCAGCGAGGCGAGGTAGCCGATCGGGGCGTCGAGCCAGACGTAGAAATACTTGCCCGGGGCGTCCGGGATCTCGATGCCGAAGTACGGCGCGTCGCGGCTGATGTCCCAGTCGCCCAGCCCCTGGCTCGTGCTGCCGTCCGGGTTGGTGCGCTCGCTGAACCATTCCTTCACCTTGTTCGCGACTTCGGGCTGCAACCGGCCGTCCTGCGTCCAGCGCTGCAGGAACTCCACGCAGCGCGGGTCCGACAGCTTGAAGAAGTAGTGCTCGGACGCCTTCAGCACCGGAGGCGTGCCCGAGAGCACGGAATAGGGCGCGATCAGGTCGGTCGGTGCGTAGACCGCGGCACAGACCTCGCAGTTGTCGCCATACTGGTCCTTCGCGTGGCAGCGCGGGCACTCGCCCTTGATGAAGCGGTCGGGCAGGAACATGTTCTTCTGCGGGTCGAAGAACTGCTCGATGGTGCGCGTCTCGATCAGCGAGCCGTCCGGGTGGTCGCGCAGGTCGCGGTAGATCTGCTGGACCAGCGCGTGGTTCTCCGGCGCGTCGGTCGAATGCCAGTTGTCGAACGCGATGTGAAAGCCCTCCAGGTAGGGCTTGCGGCCGGCTGCGATGTCGGCCACGAACTGCTGCGGCGTCTTGCCCGCCTTGTCGGCCGCGAGCATGATCGGTGCGCCGTGCACGTCGTCGGCGCAGACGAAATCCACCGCGTGCCCCTGCATGCGCTGGAAGCGCACCCAGATGTCGGCCTGGATGTACTCCATGATGTGGCCGATGTGGAAGTTGCCGTTGGCGTAGGGCAGGGCGGTGGTGACGAACAGTTGGCGTGGCATCGGACAGCGGGCTCGCAGGGTTGGCGCCGGCGGTTTCGCCGGGAGCCGGCGATTTTAGTCGGCGCCCCGGCGCGCGCGGGCACGCGCAGGCAGGCGCATCGGTTGAACCGGGCGCAGCGACGGCACTCCCGCGCGGGCGTGGCCCGACGTTCAGCGCAGCCGCAGCGGGTCGCGCCGGCGTTCCGGGCGCTGTGCGCCGGCCTGGACCGCGTCCACCGGGCAGGGGTCGACCCAGCCGAAGAAGCGCACCACGTCGGCGCGCTGGCGCAGCGTGTCGGCGCGCCCCAATGCCATCAGTTCCCGCGTGTAGCCGGGCTCGAACAGCAGGTAGCTGGCCAGGGCGGCACCGCGCACGTCCGACTTGTCCGCCGTCACGCCGACGCCGCCGAGCAGGGCGCGTACCGGCCTGGGCAGGCTGGCGACGTGCCGCGCCGCGATGGCGTCCAGCCGTTCGGTTGGCGAGACCACGAGCAGGTCGATCGCGCGCAGTTCGCGCGCCGCGCGCGCCTGCGGCGGCACCAGGCCGATGGTGTGGTTGATGCGCCGGACGCGCTCGACGTCCACCGCCAACGCGTCCAGGAAGATGTTCGACAGGGTGTGGCCGGCGATCTGCGCCAGCGTCGGGTACCGGTCGGCGTGCGCTTGGAGCTTGTCGGCCCTCGGTTCGTGCAGCCGCCCGGCTCCCACCACCAGTATCCGCTCCGCGCCCAGGTGGATCGCCGCGGCCACCGGGGCCGACTGGCGCATCGATCCGTCACCGAAGTACTCGGTGTGGCCCTCGAGTTCCAGCGCCTTGGCGGGGAACACGAACGGGATCGCCGAGGACGCCAGCAGGTGCTGGTAGGTGATGCGCTGGCGCATGCCGAAGCGCTGCGACCGGGTCCAGGGCTTGATGCCGGCAGCGCCTTCGAAGAACGTGGCGTGCTCGCCCGTGCTGTAGCTCGAAGCCGTCACGGCCAGCGCGTGCAACCGCCCCTGCGCGATCGATTCGGGCAGTGTGTCGAGCGGCACCATGTCGCGCAGCAAGTCGAGCAGTGGCGCATTGTCCAGTAGCGAGCGCGGCTTGAGTTTGCGCCAGTGCGCCAGCACCCAGCCGATGGACATCAGCGTGAGCCAGCCGGCACCGGTGCGCAGCATGCCGATCGCGTCGGCGCGGTAGACCTGCCCCGCGTGGAAGTTGCGCCAGACCTGGACCATGCGCCGCACGGCGGCGTCGAAGTCGTCGGCGCCGCAGGCCAGTGCCGCGGCGTTGATTGCGCCGGCCGAGGTGCCGGTGATGATCGGAAACGGGTTGTGCTGCGACCACACCGAGCAATCCGCGCGGATGTCGGCGATCGCCTCCAGCACGCCGACCTGATAGGCCGCGCGTGCGCCGCCGCCGGTCAGTAGCAGTCCGGTGAGGGATGGTGCGGCGGTCGGCTCGTCGGGTGGCGGCATCGGCGCATTATCAGCGTCGCCGGGCTGCTCCCCAGGCGCTCGGCCCCGCAGCGCGCTGCACGGCGGGCCGCCCGGTGCGGGTGGCCGCTGCGCCGCGATCGGCCTGCGCGTGCGATTGACGCGCAGACGGCCGTTTCCCTCGGCACACAGGACGTGCGGACGACCTGCGCGCGCGATTGACCCTGATCGGTTGTGCGCCCGGGTGGGCCGCTAGACTAGCCGCTTCTTCGTTACACCGGGATGCAGGAGCAAGGCATGGCAGTGGCGCAACAGTCTTTGATGCAGGTGCTGGAGGCGGTCGTGGACCCCAACACCGGGCAGAATTTCGGTTCGTCGCAGGCCATCCGCAACCTGGTCGTCTCCGGTGGCGACGTGTCCTTCGAGGTCGAACTCGGTTATCCGTGCAAGAGCCAGACGGCGCCACTGCGCAGCCTGCTCGTGGATGCGGCGCGCAGCGTGCCGGGCGTCGGCAAGGTGGCAGTCGAGCTGCGCATGAAGATCACGGCGCACGCGGTGCAGCGCGGCGTGCAACTCATGCCGCAG
The DNA here is from genome assembly GCA_039807845.1 of Rhodoferax sp. GTDB lineage: Bacteria > Pseudomonadota > Gammaproteobacteria > Burkholderiales > Burkholderiaceae_C > CAISIP01. The sequence goes on along the minus strand of JBDHRZ010000186.1, from coordinate 853 downwards.
GTGAAGAACATCGTCGCCGTGGCCTCCGGCAAGGGCGGCGTCGGCAAGAGCACCACTGCGGTCAACCTCGCGCTGGCGCTGGCGGCCGAGGGTGCGGCAGTCGGCATCCTGGATGCCGACATCTACGGCCCGAGCGTGCCGATGATGCTCGGCGTCGCGGGCAAGCCGCAGTCGCGCGACGGCAAGACCATGGACCCGTTGGAGAACCACGGCGTGCAGGTGATGTCGATCGGCCTGCTGGTGGCGCAGGACGAGGCGATGATCTGGCGCGGCCCGATGGCGACGCAGGCGCTCGAGCAACTGCTGCGCCAGACCAACTGGCGCGAACTCGACTACCTGGTGGTCGACATGCCGCCTGGCACCGGCGACATCCAGCTCACGTTGAGCCAGCGCGTGCCGTTGACCGGTGCGGTGATCGTCACCACGCCGCAGGACATCGCGCTGCTCGATGCGAAGAAGGGCATCCGCATGTTCCAGAAGGTCGGGGTGCCAATCCTGGGCATCGTGGAGAACATGGCGGTGCACGTGTGCAGCCAGTGCGGTCATGCCGAGCACATCTTCGGCGCCGATGGCGGCCGCAGGATGGCGGCGGAGTACGGCATCGGCTATCTCGGAGCCTTGCCGCTGGACATGCAGATCCGCATGCAGGCCGACGGCGGCAACCCCACCGTCGTGGCGGAGCCCGAGAGCGAGGTCGCGGCGACCTACCGCGCGGTGGCGCGCCAGGTGGCAGTGGCCATCGCCGCGAAGAACAGCAACGTGGCGTCCGGCTTCCCGTCCATCAAGATCTCCAGGGATACGTGAGGGTTGGCTGGGCGTGCCGCGGGCCAGGGATGGCGCGGGCGCGTCCGCC
>JBDHRZ010000185.1:0-6093 GCA_039807845.1 Rhodoferax sp. | reverse complement strand
CATGAACGCCGCGCACAGCGCCTGCATGCCGTCGCGGTCCTGTGCGTCGAAGCGCGCCAGGCGGTGGCTGTCCACGTCCCACACGCCGAGCAGGCTGCCGTCCTGGCGCAGCAGCGGCACGACGATTTCCGAGCGCGCCGCGCCGTCGCAGGCGATGTGGCCCGGGAACGCGGCCACGTCGGCCACGAGCTGGGTCTGGCGGCTCAACGCCGCCGCGCCGCACACGCCGCGCCCGAGCGCGATGCGCACGCAGGCGGGCTTGCCCTGGAACGGGCCCACCACCAGTTCCTCGCCCCGGGCGAAGTAGAACCCGCACCAGCTGATGTCGGGCAGCGCGTGGAACACCAGCGCGCTGAAGTTGGCGGCGTTGGCCACGAGGTCGGTTTCGTCGTGCAGCAGACCCTGCGCCTGGGCGGCCAGTTCACGGTACAGCGTGGGCTTGTCGGCAGTGTCGATCGCAGTGGCTTCGAACATGATTCCTCGTCAGGACGAGTTCAGGACACCGTCTGATAGTAGAGATTTTGCGGATGCTTCGCCTGCGCGAAGAACACCCAGCGCTCGACGAGCAGCCCCGGGGCCTGGACCAGCATGGCCGCGACCCAGGGCCAGTGGCTGCGGCTCATCAGGCCCCACAGCATCAGCAGGATCGGCAGGGCAAACGCCAGCAGTTGCAGGCCGAGCCGGGCGTGGCGCATTGCGACCTGCGATGCGCCGTGGAAGAACTCGCGCGTGTTGAACGAGCCGGCCGACATGCCCATGGATTTCTGCACCAGCGCGTCCGCCCGGATGCCGGTGGCCGATTGCAGCGTGGATTTGTGGCGGATGCCGGCATTGCGCTGCAGTGCCAGGTTGCGCGTGATCCAGGCGGCAACCGTCACGCCGAGCGCGGCACTGCCATTGCTCGCGATCATGTCGCCACCCGCGTCCAGCAGCACGGCCAGCGCGCTGGCCAGCAGCAGCCCCGAGGCCAGGCCGATCAGCGTGTAGTTGACGATGGTCAGCGGATGCGCCCATTCCTCGATGAAGCGCAGGCAGGCGTAGATCATCGCGGTGCAGTACCACAGCGCGACGGCGCCCAGGATCGCCAGCAGCGGGAGCACGGCGTGCGTCACGCTGCCCAGCCGCGCGCGCTCGGCCAGGCACCACAGGGCCACCAGCACGATGAAGGCGGGCAGGGCGATCACCTCGCGCGACATCCACGAGGTGCGCCACATGAGCACCGCGCGCCAGGCGCGCAGCTTCTGGCCCAGGTGCAGGAAGGACGCGGCCAGTCCGGCCAGCAGCAGCAGCTCGTCGACCAGCAGCGCGGCCGGCAGGAACCCCGGCGCCATCGGCACGGCGAGCAGGCGCGCCAGCGCCAGCGCCACCACCAGACCCTGTGCGGCGCCGGCGAGCGTGGTGAAGAACAGGATCGAGAAGGCGGGATTCATGGTGTTGCAGCGCCAGTTCAGGCTTGCGTCGATGCCGGTGCCGATGCCGGTCCCGGCGCTGGCGCTGGCATCGACGCCGGCGCGGCGCTGCGCCGCGGCAGGTAGCGGTTCGCCGGTCGCGTTTCCCACTCTGGCATGAGTGCATAGCCGCCGCGTTCACGGATCGCGCGGCTGACGTCGGACTGCGGGTCCTTCACGTCGCCGAACAGGCGCGCGCCGGTCGGGCAGGCCTTCACGCAGGCTGGCTTGCGGTCTTCCGGCGGCATGCGCTCGTCGTAGATGCGATCCACGCACAGGGTGCACTTGGTCATCACCTGGCGCTCTTCGTCGATCTCGCGCGCGCCATACGGGCAGGCCCAGGAGCAGTACTTGCAGGCGATGCACTTGTCGTAGTCGACCAGCACGATGCCGTCCTCCTTGCGCTTGTAGCTCGCGCCCGTCGGGCAGACCGGTACGCAGGGCGGGTCTTCGCAGTGCAGGCAGCTCTTGGGGAAGTGGATCGTCTCGGTGGCCGGGTAGTTGCCCGCTTCGTAGGTCTGCACGCGGTTGAAGAAGGCTCCGGTGGGATCGGCACCGTAGGGCGAGAGATCGGACAGCGGCCCGGCGGCGCCGGACGTGTTCCACTCCTTGCACGAGGTGACGCAGGCGTGGCAGCCGACACAGATGTCGAGGTCGATCACCAGCGCGAGCTGCTTCGCCAGCGTCTCGCCGGGCAGGGCGCGCACGCGGTCGGCATCTGCCGTCGATTTCGATGGCGCCGGGGCGGGGGCCGGGGCGCCGGCCTGTGCGACGGCGTTGCTCCGCAGAAGGTCCTTGAGCCAGTCGATCATGGTTTCCTGCGTCCTGCGAAATAGGCCAGCGCGCGCGCCGTGCGGCCCGGTACACCGGCGCTGTCGGGCATCGGTGCGAAGCGTGGAGATGTCTCGGCCGGCTCGCCCGCTTCGGCGGGGCGGATGCGCACCCGCACGTCGTACCAGCCGGCCTGCCCGGTGATGGGGTCCGAGTTGCTGACCGTCCCCGTGCCGCCTGGCAGCGGCAGTTCCTCGGTGATCAGGTGATTCAGCAGGAAGCCCTTGCGTGCCTCGTCGGCGCCCGGTGCCAGTTGCCAGGCGCCGTCCGCCTTGCCGATCGCGTTCCAGGTCCAGACCGTGCCGGGCTCGACCGCCTGGCTGTGGCGCACCATGCAGCGCACCTTGCCCCATGGGCTCTCGACCCAGCACCAGCCGCCGTCGGCGATGCCGGCCGCGTCGGCGGTCGCCGGGTTCACGTGCAGGTAGTTGTGGCTGTGGATCTGGCGCAGCCAGGCGTTCTGCGAGTCCCAGGAGTGGTACATCGCCATCGGGCGCTGCGTCACGGCGTGCAGGGGGTAGGCCTGCAGATCGGTCGCCGCCTCTTCCAGCGGCGCATACCAGAACGGCAGCGGATCGAAATAGGTTGCCACGCGTTCGCGCAAGGCCTGCGGCGGCTGGCGGCCGCTGGTCTTGCCCTGCGCGGCCAGGCGGAAGAACTGCAGCGTGTCGGAATACAGCGCCAGTTGGACCGGGTCGTTGCGCTGGCGCCAGTTCTTGTCCTTGGCGAAGTCGAGGTAGGCGCGGTTCCAGTTGCGCATGTACTGCATCTCCTGCGGCAGGTGGTACTGGAACACACAGTGGTTCTTCTCGTAGGCTTCCCACTGCTTCGGGTTGGGTTCGCCCTTGAGGTGCGACTGGCCGTCCTTGCCGCGCCAGCCCATCAGGAAGCCGACGCCCGGCGCGCTCTGGTAGTTGACGATGAAGTCGGTGTAGCCGCTGAACTTGCGCGCGCCCTCGGGCGTGGTGAATGCCGGGAATTTGAGCCGGCTCGCCAGCTCGATCAACACCTCCTGGAACGGCTTGCACTGGCCCAGCGGGGGCACGACCGGAATGCGCACCGAATCGACCGGGCCGTCGAATTCCGAGATCGGCCGGTCCAGCATGCCCATCACGTCGTGGCGCTCCAGGTAGGTGGTATCGGGCAGCACCAGGTCGGCGAACGCCACCGTCTCGCTCTGGAACGCGTCGCATACGACGATGAACGGGATCGTGTGCTCGCCGCGCTCGTCCTTGCGCTCGAGCAGTTCGCGCACCACCGAGGTGTTCATGGTGCTGTTCCAGGCCATGTTGGCCATGAACAGCATGAGCGTGTCGATGCGATACGGGTCACCCCGGGCAGCGTTGGTGATCACGTTGTGCATCAGGCCGTGCGCCGACAGCGGATGCTCCCACGAGAAGGCGTGGTCGATGCGGATCGGCGATCCATCGGCGTGCACCGCCAGCTCGTCCGGATGGGCCGGGAAGCCCAGCGGCGCGGCGTTGAGCGGCGTGTCGGGCCTGACCTGCGCCGGGTCGTTGAAGGCGCGGTAGTTGGGCACGATGTGGCGCGGGTACGGCGCGCGGTGCCGGAAGCCTCCCGGAGCGTCGATCGTGCCCAGCACGCTCATCAGGATCGCGAGCGCGCGCACCGTCTGGAAGCCGTTGGAGTGCGCGGCCAGCCCGCGCATGGCGTGAAACGCCAGCGGACGCGCCTGCGTGTGGGGGTGCTGCCTGCCCCAGGCGTCGGTCCAGGGGATCGGCAGCGTGAATGCCTGCTCGAAGGCCGCGTGCGCCATCTCCTGGGCGAGGCGGCGGATGCGCGCCGCCGGGATGCCGGTGATGTCTTCGGCCCACTGCGGCGTGCAGGAGGCCACCCGCTCGCGCAGCAACTGGAACGATGGCGCCACCCGGGTGCCGTCAGCGAGCGTGTAGATACCTTCCAGCGCGGCATCGACATCGTCCGCTATGCCCTCCGGGTAGGCGTTGCGCACGCAAGCCGCCGCCTTGTCCCAGATCAGCTTGTTGTGCGGGTTGCGCCCGTCGCCGGGCGGGCCGCGCGACGGATCGGGGTCGAACGCGAACAGGCCTTCGCGCTCGCCCTCGTCGAGCACCACCAGTTGCGGGCCATTGGTGAAGCGCTTCAGGAACGCGTGGTCGATGCGGTCGGTGCGGATCAGTTCGTGCAGCAGCGCCAGGAACAGGGCGCCGTCGCTGCCCGGGCGGATCGGGATCCACTCGTCGGCGATCGCCGAATACCCGGTGCGTACCGGGTTGATCGAGATGAAGCGCCCGCCTGCACGCTTGAACTTGCCCAGCGCCATCTTCATCGGGTTGCTGTGGTGGTCTTCCGCGGTGCCGATCATCACGAACAGCCGGGCGTGGTCCAGGTCCGGACCGCCGAACTCCCAGAAGCTGCCGCCCACCGTGTAGATCATGCCGGCGGCCATGTTGACCGAGCAAAAACCCCCATGTGCCGCATAGTTGGGCGTGCCGAACTGGCGCGCGAACAGCCCGGTGAGCGCCTGCATCTGGTCGCGTCCGGTGAAGAGGGCGAACTGCTTCGGGTCGGTGGCGCGGATCCGGCCCAGCCGCTCGGTCAGGATGTCGTAGGCGCGCTCCCAACTGATGGCCTCGAAGTCCCCAGCGCCGCGCGCGCTGCCGGGTTTGCGCAACAGGGGTTGCGTGAGGCGCGCCGGCGAGACCTGCTTCATGATGCCCGACGAGCCCTTGGCGCAGATCACGCCCCGGTTGAGCGGGTGGTCGGGATTGCCGTCGATGTAGCGTACCTCCGGCCCGTCCTTGCCTTCGCGCAGGTGCACGCGGATGCCGCAGCGGCAGGCGCACATGTAGCAGGTGGTGTACTTGATCGCTGTCGTCGCCGGCACCGCATCCGCTGCGGTGGGGTCATGGATCGGTTCGCTGGAGAGAAACTTGAACACGGTCGTCCTTGTCGAGGTGGCTCCATCGTGTCACTGGACGCCCATGGCGCGACCCGCGTGCGCGTGCAAGGCCAACGCAGTGCGCCGCGTCGGTCACACAGTCACACGAGTCCCCGTCGTCCAGCACGCAGTCACGCGAAACCTGGTCGACCGGCACGCCGCCGCCCGCCCGGGGTCGCGCTTGCACGAAAGCTGATCGGTGCGACCTCCAATGGATATCCGATGCGACTGCGCATGTTAGGCACGGACCGTGCGTCGAAAAAGCGGAGAATTCTGCTCATCGTGATGGAAAAAACCGAACAGCGGCTGCGCCTGGGCCTGCGCCAGCTCGAAGTGTTTGCGGCAATTGCCCGCACCGGCTCGGCTCGTGCCGCCGCCGATCGCGTGGCGCGCTCGCAGTCGGCCGCGAGCACCGCGCTGGCCGATCTGGAGGCGGTGCTGGCGGTGCAATTGTTCGACCGCGTCGGCCGGCGGCTGGTGCTCAACGAGAACGGGCGCGCGCTGTTGCCGGTGGCGAGCGCGCTGCTCGAGCAGGCGGTCGAACTCGAAGACCTGTTTCGCGGCGAGCATGCGGCCGCGCTGCGCATCGCCGCCAGCCTGACCGTGGGCGAATACCTGTTGCCGCCCTTGCTGGCAGGCTGGAAGGTGCAGCATCCACACAGCCGCGTGCGCATGCTGATCGGCAACACCTCGGAGGTGATCGCCAGCGTGGCCGGCAACGACGCAGACGTCGGATTCATCGAAGGCTCGCAGACCCATCCGGACCTGCGCGTGCAGTCGTGGCTGAGCGATGAACTGGTGATCGTCGCGGCCCCCGACCATGCACTGGTCGGCCGCATCATCAGTGCGCGCCAGCTCGCCGCGGCTTCCTGGATCCTGCGCGAACTCGGCTCG
>JBDHRZ010000184.1:0-6098 GCA_039807845.1 Rhodoferax sp. | reverse complement strand
ACTACGGGTTTTGATCGTTGTCGGCATAGTGTTTCACCTCTCGCTCGTTGGCTTTCCTCAAACTGATGATGCGGCGCTCGGTCGGGCTATCCGCTTGGGCGGTCAACGAACACCACGCAGAACAGGCGCTCACTGAGTGGCGCCAAGCCCACCATGCGCTGCTCGCGGTATTCCTTGCGCCTGTCCTGCCACAGCAGCGCGGCGCCCCATTCGAGAGCAGCAGCTTCGGCCAGTGATACGCCATGCTTGGCGCTGTTGGCTTCATCCTTGGCCAGGTCGAACGTGATCTTCGCGTTTTTATTGTAGGTGCGTTAATTGGTTTTGCAATGGCTTTTTTGTCATTGCATTATTTATCTACGACGCGCAGCTTGCCCGGTTCTGCCTGGGCGTCAAACTGCACCCCGGCAAGGCTCAGAAAATGCCGTTCGATAGCCTCGGCATACGGCCTCAATTCATCCATGCTCAGGATGGCGTAGCCTTCAGCGGTTGCGCTCGGTGCGTGTCCTGCTACCCTTTGCGCCATGTTCTCCGCCTTCGAAAAGCTCGTAGACCCGTATCCGCAGGCGCTGCCGCCGGTTCCCCCCAAGGGCCTGGTGGCCTTCCTGTGGAGCGCCTCGGCCGGGCTGCGACGCTACATCCTGCTGATGACCGTCTTCACCGCGGCAACGGGCGTTTTCGAGGCACTGCTGTTCGCGATGCTGGGCAGGATCGTCGACTGGCTCGGGCCGGTGCAACCGCAGCGCCTGTGGTCGGAGCACGGTGGCACCCTGCTGCTGCTGGCAGCGGTGCTGCTCGGCAGCACGCTGCTGGTCGCGCTGCAGTCGCTCTACAAGCGCCAGGCGCTGGCAGGAAATTTCCCGATGCTGCTGCGCTGGAACCTGCACCGCCAGATGCTGGACCAGAGCATGCACTTCTTCCAGGACGAGTTCGCCGGCCGCATCGCAGCCAAGGTGATGCAGACCGCGCTCGCGGTGCGCGACGTGTGGATGGTCCTGGGCGACATCCTGGTGTTCGTGGTGATCTATTTCGTCACCATGGTGCTGGTGGTGGCAGGCTTCAACCACTGGCTGCTGCTGCCCTTCCTTGGCTGGGTGCTGCTGTACCTCGGCGCGCTGCGCTTTTTCGTGCCGCGACTGGCGCACAGTGCGCGGGCACAGGCGGACGCGCGTTCCCTCATGACCGGGCGCATCACGGACGCCTACACCAACATCGCCACCGTCAAGCTGTTCTCGCACGCCGGACGCGAGGCCGGCCATGCACGCGCGGCGATGCAGGAGTTCCTGCACACGGTGCACGCGCAGATGCGCCTCGTCTCGGGCTTCGAAGTCGCCAACCATCTGCTCGGCATCCTGCTGATCCTGAGCACCGCGGGCGTGACGCTGGGGCTGTGGATGCAGGGCAGCGTGGGCGTGGGCGCCGCGGCGGCGGCCACGGCGATGTCGCTGCGTCTGAACGGCATCTCGCACTGGGTGATGTGGGAGATGGCCAGCCTGTTCGAGCAGGTCGGCACCGTGCAGGATGGCATGAACACCTTCACGCGGGCGCCGGCGGTGCGCGATCACCCCGACGCCAGCGCCTTGCACGTGCGCCACGGCGAACTGCGCTTCGAGGGCGTGCGCTTCTCCTATGGCCTGGCAGGTGCCGGCGCGAACGTGGTCATCGACGGCTTCTCGCTGCAGGTGCGAGCGGGCGAAAAGGTCGGCCTGGTCGGGCGCTCCGGTGCTGGCAAGAGCACTTTGCTGAGCCTGCTGCTGCGCTTCTATGACGTCGAGTCCGGCCGCATCCTGGTGGACGGGCAGGACATCGCGCAAGTGACGCAGGACAGCCTGCGCGCACAGATCGGGATGGTCACGCAGGACACCTCGCTGCTGCACCGCTCGGTGCGCGACAACATCCTGTACGGGCGCCCCGAGGCCGACGACGAGCGGCTGCGCGCCGCCGCGCGCCAGGCCGAGGCCGACGACTTCATCCAGGGCCTGCGCGACGCACGCAACCGCACCGGCTACGACGCGCACGTCGGCGAGCGCGGCGTCAAGCTCTCGGGCGGCCAGCGCCAGCGCATCGCGATCGCGCGCGTTATGCTCAAGGACGCGCCCATCCTGCTGCTCGACGAAGCCACCAGCGCGCTCGACAGCGAGGTGGAAGCGGTCATCCAGGGCAGCCTGTACCGGCTCATGCAGGGCAAGACCGTGGTGGCGATCGCGCACCGGCTCTCCACCATCGCAGCCATGGACCGCCTGATCGTGCTCGACAAGGGCCGCATCGTCGAGCAGGGCGACCACCGCAGCCTGCTGGCGCGCGGCGGGCTCTATGCGCGGCTGTGGGCGCACCAGAGCGGCGGTTTCCTGGGCGAACAGGAGGAGGACGAAGCGCTTCCTTGCGAAGACCCGCCGGTACCGCTCGACCCATCACCGCTGGCAACGACGTCCGCCTCCCGCGGCGCGCCCGAGCGCGACATGCCGCCGGCGCGCGCCTACGGTTGACGGCATGCGGCCACGCAACGCGCGCGCGCGTTGGCCATCGGTTCCGGCATGCATGGGGGCGCGCCCGCGCTGGTCCACGCGCATCGGGCCGACGCGTCCGTCGTCCGACGACGTCTACTGCGCGAGCACACGGTTGAGCCAGCCGGCCAGGCGTGCCGCTGCCAGCGCCAGTTGCCGCTGCAGCAGCGCACCGAAACGGTCTGCATAATCGTCCGGCAGGGTGTGGGGCGGATAGAAGCCCGGCGCGTCGACGATCCGGCACGACTCCTGCGCGGCATGGGCCGGATCGAGAACACGCGCCTGCGCCGGCAGCGGCTGCGCGCGCAGCACGCCGACCAGTGCCTGCACGCCCTGATTGCGCTGCTGCAGCAGCGCACTGTCCCACAACGCATGCAGATTGGTGCCGTTGCCGAACGCCTGCACCTGGTAGCGGTTGCCGCCGCGATCCTCCAGGTGCCCGGCATGCAGCGGCTGGTGCAGGTCACCCACCAGGTGCACGACATACTTGAGCGCCAGCAGCCTTTGCACATCGGGCGCATCGGACGCCAGCAGCGCCAGTTGCCGTTCGAGCGCGACGACCAGGCATTGACCCTGCGGGCAATCGCGCGGCGCATCGTAACTGCAGTCGCCGATCGGCAGATTGACGAAGTGCCAGGGGCGCGTCGTGTCGTCGCGGTTCTCGTCGGCCCAGTTGGCCACCGAAGCCAGGGTCGCACCGGGCTCCAGGGCCAGCAGTCGATGCGCCGCAGCGCGCGCCGACGGTGTCATCTGCTCCCAGGCACGCTCGGCCACCACGCGGTGGCCGAGCACGCCCCAGGCCAGGGCCGCGGACGCCTGCAGGGCCAGCCATGCCAGCACCAGCACCAACCAGCCGCGCCGCCCGGTACGCGGCCGCTGCACGCGGCGTAACCGGGCCTGCCGGCAGGTCGGCGGCACGCGGCCTCGCCCACCGAGACTGCGGCCGATCATGGAGACAGGGACCGCAATGGGAGCGGAGCATGCACGGACAGGCAACCGTGGCCGCTTCGGTGCCAGAGCCTGCGATCGCTGGCTCTCACTCCTGCGGATCGATCAGGCGCTCATGCTCCGGATCGTCGGCGATGTCCGGCGGCACCAGTCCGTCGTGCTGCTCGGCCAGCGAGAACTCCGGGTCCACGTCGTCGGGTTCGGGCGTGGGAACGTCGTGCGGGTGGTATTGCGTATGCGGCATGCGGACCTCCTTTCTCGCGGACGAACGCCGGCCCGGCGACGTCACGCGGCTCCATGTTCGTACGGTTCGAGGCGCGCGTCAACGCGACTCCTGCGCGCCGAGCGGGGACCCTGCCACGCGTCGTGCACCCGCACACGCATCGGCCGTCAAGGCCACGCTCACGAGACTGCCCTCCGTGCTGCGCACTGCGGGGCTGAGCGCCTTGGGAGCGGCCCGGCGGCGCTCACTGACGCGCGCAGACGAACTTCCACATGTCCTCGTCGGGGGTGTCGGGCGCCACCTTGCGCACCCCGGCCGGGCGCAGTTCGGTCGCCACGACCGGTCCGGAGCCCATGTTGCCGGCCAGCGCCGTCAGGGTCAGGTGCTGGCCACGCCGGCCAGCGCAATCGAACGCATCCTGCATCTTCACGGAATGGAAGCGCTGGGTATCGGAGATCACCTGCGGTTCATCGTAATCGGTCAGCGACACGACCTGCATCCAGGCGCCGCTCCTGCGTATCGTGGCCGGGTCCAGGTAGTGATGGACCTTCCCGTCCATCGAATCGGCGATTCTGATCCAGTCGGCACTCGCACTCAGGCTCGACACCAGCATCAACACACCCACAGCCAGACGGCGCATGCTCACTCCTTGCAGGAAGCGCCGATTATCCGCGCGCCCCGCGAGCGAGCGCCCGGCACGCGTGCAGTAACACGAGTGTTACACCTGAGCGTCGCCCGGCGTCTGCAAAAGGTGGGAAGATCGCTCCCGGCGGCAAGGCTGTTGCCGCCCACGACAAGACAAGGGGGAATGGCGGCATGCGTTGGGCCAGGACGACTCTGCGAAACAGCTTCTTCGGCTGGCTCGCACACCAGCACGCGCCTGAACCAGGCGCGCGCCTGGAGCAGATCCGAAAGGCGATGCTGGACCTGCTCGAAGAAACACCGCACGGCAGCGGCAGCGCGATCGAGCGCCGGGTACTGTTTGCCGCGGATCTCGACGCCTTGTGGTATCTGCGCCCGGACCTGCTGCGCGCGGTTGCACAGACAAGCGGCGAGGCGGCCGCACACAACCGGCTGTCCGACATCACGCGCCTGTTCGACGCCGGCGCCACCCGGTCGCATACCCGCCCTGCCACGCCACGCGGCAGACGCTGACACGGCCGGGCATATCCGGGAAGGCACGACGGCGCGTGCGGGCAGCGGCAGCAGCCACCCGCCTCGGCCTCCGCCACCCGGCTGCTTCGACCGTCAGCCGCGGCTGCCGCCCATACGTGATCCCTCGCCGGTCTTTCGCGCCGGCCACCGACTCGGCACAATGGCGTTTGCCAGACTCCGCAGGAAAGGACAACCATGGCATCCGGCAAGATCCTGGTCGCGCAAGGCGGCGGCCCGACGGCGGTGATCAACCAGTCGATGGTGGGCGTGGCGCTCGAAGCAAGGCGGCACCATGGCGTGGAGCGCGTGTTCGGCGCGCGCCATGGGGTGCGCGGCATCGTCGACGAGGACTTCGTCGACCTCACGCAGGAGACCAGCCACAACCTCGAACTGGTGGCCGCGACGCCCTCTTCGGCACTTGGCTCGACACGCGACAAGCCGGACGCAGCGTACTGCCGCGCGATCTTCGAGGTGCTGCGCCGCCACGAGATCGAGCACTTCTTCTACATCGGCGGCAACGATTCGGCCGACACGGTGCGCATCGTCAGCGAACAGGCGCGCATGGCGAACTACCCGCTGCGCTCGATCCACATCCCGAAGACCATCGACAACGACCTGGTCGGCAACGACCATACGCCCGGTTTTCCGTCCGCGGCACGCTTCGTGGCACAGGCCTTCGCCGGCGTGAACCTGGACAATGCGGCCTTGCCGGGGGTGTATGTGGGCGTGGTGATGGGGCGCCACGCCGGCTTCCTGACCGCGGCGTCCGCGCTGGGCAAGAAATTCGAGGACGACGGCCCGCACCTGATCTACCTGCCGGAGCGCGATTTCGATCTGCCACGCTTCCTGGCCGACGTGAAGGCCGCCCATGCACGGCACGGCCGCTGCGTGGTGGCGGTGTCCGAGGGCATCCACGACGCGGCCGGTACGCCCATGCTCAGCCTGCTGGCCAGGGAACTCGAGCACGACGCGCACGGCAACGTGCAGCTCTCGGGCACCGGTGCGCTGGCCGACCTGCTGTGCGACGAGATCCGCGACAAGCTGGGCATCAAGCGCGTGCGCGGCGACACCTTTGGCTACCTGCAGCGTTCATTCATCGGCTGCGTGTCGGACGTGGACCAGCGCGAGGCGCGTGAAGTGGGCGAGAAGGCGGTGCAGTTCGCGATGTGGGGCGACCGCGACGGTTCGGTGGCGATCCGGCGCACCGGCTTCTACTCGGTCGACTACTCCCTGCTGGACCTGTCCGAGGTGGCGGTCAAGACACTCGTGAT
>JBDHRZ010000183.1:0-6103 GCA_039807845.1 Rhodoferax sp. | reverse complement strand
GACCGTGCTCGCGGCGATCGCACGCGAGCGAATCACGCAACTGATGCTGGTGCCCACCATGATGAGCCGCCTGGTCGACACGCTCGAAGCCGGTGCGCCGTGCGACCTGTCCTCGCTGCGCCGCATCCACTACGGCACGGCGCCCACGCCGGTGGCACTGATCCGCCGTGCGCTCGCGGTGTTCGGCCCGATCCTGCGCCAGCAGTACGGCATGACCGAAGCGGTGCAGCCACTGTGCGTGCTCTATCCGCACGAACACGTGGGCGCGAGCCCTGACGGCGCCGACGACCCGATCGGCTCGTGCGGGCGACCAACCTGCAACGTTGACATCGTGCTGCGTGACGCCGCGGGCGCGCCCGTGCCGCTGGGCGAGGTCGGCGAGATCACGCTCGCACACGAGGGCATCGGCCAAGTCCAGCTGTGGCGCAGACCCGAGCTCATGGCAAGCGCGGTGCGCGACGGCTGGTTCCACACCGGCGACCTGGGACGCCTGGACGCGCAAGGTTTCCTGCACATCGTCGGCCGCAACAAGGACATGATCATCAGCGGCGGTTTCAACGTGTACGCGCGCGAAGTCGAGGACGCCCTGGAAAGCCACCCGGCCGTGCAGGAAGCCGCCGTGCTCGGCCTGCCCGATCCGCAGTGGGGCGAAGTCGTCGCCGCAGCCGTGGTGCTGCGCCAGGGCCAGCCGGCCAGCCCCGCCGAACTCGCCGGCCACTGCCAGCAGCGCATCGCAGGCTACAAGAAACCGCGGCGCATCGCCTTCGTGGCCGAACTGCCGCGCAACGCCGCCGGCAAGGTGGTGAAGGGCGAGTTGCGCGGGCTGTTCTGAGGGGAGGATGGGGTCAGGTCTTGCCTTTTGCCCCCCTACCCGTAGGGGGGCAAAAGGCAAGACCTGACCCCATGGGAACTCTCACCAGCGCGAAGACCCGGTCCGTGCGCGCCGCGAACCGGACGTCAGCGCGGCGGACGGCGCATCAGTTTCGACGCATGAAAGACCGTGAAATGCACGGGCTCCGTCTGCCCCGCTGCGCGTCCGTCGGCTTCGAAGATCTTGACGACCAGCACGTGCTCCCCGCGCACGACATTTCGCAGCGTGAGTCGGGACGTGGCGACCGGAGCCGACACATCCACCCCATCCAGCACCGGCTGCACCAGCGCCCCCACCGGCAGGTCACGCAGCACGACCTGCACGTCGCCGCTGTTGCTGTGCACCGTCTGGCCCGGCGTCGGCCGCGTGATGCGCGGCGCAGCGCCAGCCAAGGCGCTGACCAGCACTGCGCAAACGCCAACCGCCAGCGCGCGGCGAGGCAGTCGACCGAGGCAACCAAGAGCATGCAAGCGATCGATCAACTCTGAGTCCCTCACCATGGCATGTACTGCATGCGTTCGACTCCTCGCGGTGACCCCGCCCATCCCCACTCGAGGTCAATGCAAGACACCGCAACGTCGCGTAGCGCCAGACGCATTCGCAGCCACGATTCTGCGACCCATCGCCGTCGCCTGCAACCATTGCGGCAAGTCGTCCCTGTGGTCGACCTGACTGCCATCGGGGCCGGCGCCGTCCCGCCACACGGGCACGCCCCAGCCTACGACGAACGACGATGACACCCGGGCCGAGCGCAGCCGAAAGCCTGGCGCGCACTCGGCATGTCTCCCCAGACTGAGCCCACAGATCTCGCGGCCGTGCGCGCCACGCCTCCTGGCTTGACGCGAGCCGCAAGGACAAGCTGCGAAGACGTGTCGATGCCGCACTGACCGAACGCGTAACCTAGAACGAAGACCCGGGTGCACCGGCCGAACGAGTCGTCGCTGAAGGCCTATTGCGCGGCGCCCGAAGCGCCATCCGCCGAGCGATTTATCGGCTTGCGTCACGGAAAGCGCTCGATGAACCGAGCCGCTGGGTCGTCCAGATCATCATCATCATCGTCTTCAAAGGCTTGCAGGATGGAGTCGAGCGCGGCCGCCATGAGGTCGAATTCACGGTGCGCCTCCGACTCCGCGGAAAAATGCCGCGTGTGGACCAGGTAGCCGTAGATCCCGCAAGTGATCGCGTACGGGGTGACGCCACCAGTCTCCAGAGTGATCCTGGCCCCCAATGGGTGCGCACAATCCCGAATGATGACGCCGGACTCGGTGCCAATCTGGCCAATGGCCCTGCCGCTGTCAAAGTCAGTCCACTGCATGCACACGCCTTCCGCAACTTGCCGGATAGCAGCCGAAGGGTTCGATCCGGCAAACACCTCGTCGGCATTGGGCGGCATGAAGCCGCATCGAGGTCAACCAGCCGTCCGCTGCGCCAGCAGCCTGACCACCTCCTCGCCCGACTCGCGCGTGCGCTGGTGGCTCAGGCGGATCATGGCCTCGGTGTCGCCCTGCTCGAGTGCCCGTTGCGACTCCTGCCACAGGCCGACCGAGCGCCCGCGCCGCTCCACAGAGGCCAGCCCGAGCTTGCTGTAGCGCAGCGTTTGCAGCGACAGGGCGCTGATCATGCGCTGCAGTCGCTCGTTGCCGGCAAAGCGGGCCGCGATCACGATCAGCCGGTAGGTCATCTCCGCGTATGCGTCGCCGCCGTCCGGCAACTCGGCGAGCGCCTGCAGCCTGCGCACGCCCTCGCGCATCACGGCCAGCAATTCGGGAATGCGCTGCGGCGCGATCTTGCGCAGCGCGATCTCGAACAGGCCAGCGCGCACCTCGAACAACTCCTGCAGTTCGTGCGCCGAGGGCTGGCTCACGACGGCGCCACGACGCGCCAGCACCGTCGCCAGGCCCTCGCGTTCGAGGATGCGGATCGCCTCGCGCACCGGACCTCGGCTGACCTTGAACTCGTCGGCCAGTTCCTGCTCGCCGATACGCTCGCCCGGCGCCAGCACGCCGGCGATGATGCGGTCGCCCACCTTCGCGGCGATCTGCTCGGGCACCGTCAGGGTCGGATCGGACGCCTCCCCGAACAGACGAAACTCCACCGTGCGCTCCCAGCGCTCGAACACGGCCCGGTCTTCTTCGGCGTCGCTCATGCGATCATGAACCCTGTGAACTGGATTACGTCGACGTTCGGATTGTCGACAAGCCCGCAAGTGTACGGTGCATGACCGGTCTCGCCGGATCACGCAAGGGCCGCCCGCACCCGACGGGCGCACCCCCGTCACGCACGCGCCACCGGCTGCGTCAGGGTCGCGCAATGGGCGCCCCCGCCGACCCAGTTCGCGTTCATGGCGTCGATGAACTGCACGCTGCGCCCGGGAAAGGCCGACTGGTAGATCCTGCGCACCTCGTCCTGGCGCGCCGGCGGCGTGCCGTAGTCCTCATAGGTCGGCAGCAGGACCAGTTCGTTGGCCAGCACGTGGTTGAGGTAACTGGTCGCGGCCACCTGCAGCACGGTATCGCCGTCGCGGCGCTGCTCGCGCGCGGGGAACATGGCCGCATCCCAGGCGTATGCGCCGGCGGCGGCGCCCGCCCCGAGCACTACCGGACGCTCGACGATGCGTGGCAACGGCACCTTGATCACGCGCAGCGGCCGGCCGCGCTGATCGGTGGCAGCCGAGAGCGCGTCGAAATTGGCCTGCATGCGGCGCTGGTTCAGCCGCGCCACCGGGTGGCTGCGCGCATCCTGCTCGTCGACCCAGGCCAGCAGCACGGTGCGCTCATCGGCGAAGCGCACGAACTCGTCGCTGTGCCCGCCGGTGCCCCAGCCGACATACGGCCCGACGATGGTCGCGCGGTGCAGCGGATCGTGCGCCAGTCCGTACGGCACCCAGATCACCTTGCGCAGGCCCGGCAGTTCCAGCAGGTAGCGCTCGATCTCGGTGCGCGTCAGGCCGCGATTGCGCCCAAGCCACAGGCTGGCGTTGGCGATCACCAGGCCGCGCCCGTTGACCTCGACGCCTCCGCCTTCGATCGCCAGCGGCGAAGAGTAATACGCCAGCCCGAGCGCATCGGCCAGCCGCTGGTCGACCCCGCCGGTGTCGATGTCGTCGGTTCGCGCGCAGTCGCGCGCCTGCGCGCGACTGCCGGCAAAGGTGCGCCGGCACCAGTTGGACCAGCCGTAATGCGTCCACTGGAAGTCGACGATGAAGGGCCTGCCGCTTGCCTCGACGCCGAACACGGCGGCATCACGCACGAAGAACGGCGCGCGCGCATCCAGCAGCACCGGCACCTGCGATGCGTCCAGACCTTCGTCACTCAGCAGGGCCCGGGCACGCGCCTGCGCATCGGCATCGTGCACCAGCATCCGGAGCGGTACGTGCGGCAGCAGCAGCCGCGCCAGTTCGGCCGTGAACGCCTCGTGGCCTGGGTCATAACCCAGCCACATGACACCGACCGGGTCGAAGTCGGCCGTCAGCCGGGCCCCATCGGGCTCGACACCGTCGGCGTACACGACCAGCGGCGCAGCCAATGCCGCCAGACCTGCGCCGGCCCAGCGCAGGCACTGGCGGCGCGACAGCCGCGCAGTACACGGCCGCGCAGCCGATGGCGGTGGCGGTGGCAAGATCACGCGCGCAGTATCACAGCCGGCCCGACGGCGTGCGACCGGATGCGGTGTGCCCGACGACGGCGCTGGGACATTGCCGGTCCCGCCAGCAACCCGCGCCCGCAGGGCCAGCCGCGCGCGGTCCGGAGGCGAAAATGCACCAGTTGCACCGGCGCGATGACCTCCGACGCCAGGACGGCAACGGCCAGGGCTTCGTCAATACCACGCTGCACGCATGAACCCGAACCAGCCAGGCGCCGACCGGACAGGTAGCCGATGAAGAACGAAACCCGCGGCATGTGGCTCGGCCTGCTGGGCGTGGTGCTGTTTGCCGCGACCCTGCCGATGACCCGGCTGGCCACCGGCACGGAGCAGGCACCGCAACTCTCGCCGGTGTTCGTCACCTTCGGCCGTGCCGCCGTCGCCGGGCTGCTGTCGATCGGCACCCTGCTGCTCACGCGCGGGCCACGTCCGCGTGGCCGCGAATGGCTGGCGCTGGCTGGCACCGCGTGCGGCGTAGTGGTCGGGTTTCCGCTGTTCCTGGCGCTCGCCCTGCGCCACGTCGAATCGGTGCACGCCGCTGTCGTCACCGGCATCCTGCCGCTGGCCACCGCCGTGTTTGGCAGCGTCTGGCTGCGCCAGCGTCCAAGCGCCGGCTTCTGGCTCTGCGCCGTCACCGGGTCGGCCCTGGTGGGAGCATTCGTGCTGCTGCGCGCGCGCGGCGTCACCGGCCCCGCGCAATGGGCCGACCTGTTCCTGCTGCTGGCGATGCTGAGCGCGGCCTTCGGCTATGTCGTCGGCGGGCAACTCACGCCGCGGCTGGGCGCCGAGCGGGTGATCTGCTGGGTGCTGGTGATCAGCCTTCCCCTCACGCTGCCGGTGATGCTGCTCAGCCACCCGGGCGGCATGGTCTCGCCCGGCGCCTGGGCGGGCTTTGCGTACGTGGCGCTGTTTTCCATGTGGATCGGCTTCTTCGCCTGGTACCGCGGACTGGCGCTCGGCGGCACGGTGCGCGTGAGCCAGGTGCAACTGGTGCAACCGTTCCTGAGCATGGTGTTCTCGGTGCCCCTGCTCGGCGAGTCGATCGACCTGCTGACCGCCGTCTTCGCCCTGGCCGTGATCGCCACCGTGTTCGTCGGCAGGAGGATGCCGGTCGTCAAGCCGGCCGCGCCGAGCGCGGGCGATGGCTCGCCGATACTCGGCAGGGAAATCTCCTGAACACGCCCGCGCCGCAAACCGCCACCGGGCACCCCTCGATCTTTCGGGCACCGACCATGGACACTGCGAGCACACAACAACCCCACTGGCGCCTGGCGCGCCGGGCACAACGCATGAACCCCTCGGTGATTCGGGAAATCCTCAAGGTCACGGAGCGCCCGGGGATCATCAGTTTCGCCGGCGGGCTGCCCTCGGCGGCGACCTTTCCGGTGGCCGAATTCACGCGCGCCTGCGCCAGTGTGCTGAGCCACGACGCACAGGCGGCACTGCAATACGCGGCCAGTGAAGGCTACGGGCCTTTGCTGCAGATGGTGGCCGAGATGCTGCCCTGGGGCGTGGACCCCAGGCGTATCCTGATCACCACCGGCTCGCAGCAAGGGCTCGATCTGGTCGCCAAGGTGCTGCTCGACCAGG
>JBDHRZ010000182.1:0-6152 GCA_039807845.1 Rhodoferax sp. | reverse complement strand
CACCAGCACGACGCCGATCATGCGCCCTTCGTTGTCCCGGATCGGCGCGGCGCTGTCGGCGATGTGACGCTCCGAACCGTCGCGCGCGATCAACGCGGTATGGTTGGCCAGCCCAACGACTTCACCGGTCTCCAGGACGCGCTGCACCGGATCGGGCGGCGCCACGCGCGTCACTGCATGCACGATGCGAAACACATCCGGCAGGCGCTGGCCCAATGCCTCCTCCATGCGCCAGCCCGTCAACTGCTCGGCCACCGGGTTCATGCGGGTGATGCGCCCGGACACGTCGGTCGCCACCACCGCGTCACCAATCGACTGCAGCGTCACAGCCAGGTTTTCCTGGCTGGCACGCAAGGACAGTTCCGCACGCTTGCGCTCGGTGACGTCCTGCACGACGGTCATGCTGCCCACGACAGCCCCCTGCGCATTGCGCAGCGGGGCGTAGCGCAGCGTGGTCCACCGCGGCGGCTCGCTGCCGGGCAGCGGGATGTCCGGACGCACCACCAGTTCGCCGCGCAGGGCACGTTCCTTCGCGGCCACCACCTCCCCCGGATGGCCCGCGTCCTCGCCCGGGATGGTCTCGGCGACCGGCCGCCCGAGCATCGCGTCCCGGCTGCGCCCGCTCAGCAAGGCGATGGCCGGGTTCCACTCCAGGCAGCGCCCCTGCAGGTCCATCACGTTCAGGCCCAGCGGCAGGTTGTCGATGATCTGGCGAAAGAAATTGAAGGCCTCGCGCAGGTCGCGCTGTGCGGCGTACTGCGCCGTCACGTCGCTGAACACCAGCACCACGCCGACCACGGCACCGTGCCGGTCACGAATCGGCGCCGCGCTGTCGGCGATGTGGTAGCGCGAACCGTCACGCGAGAGCAATTCGGTATCGTTGGCAAGCTCGACCATGCTGCCACTGGCCAGCACCTGCTGCACCGGGTCCGGCGCGGCTGCACCGGGTGCCTGCACGATGCGAAACACCTCGCCGACCGGCCGGCCAGCGGCCTCGTCGCGTGTCCAACCCGTCAGGCGCTCTGCGGCCGGGTTCATGCGCACGACGCGGCCTTGCGCATCGGTGGCGATCACCGCATCGCCGATCGACTGCAGCGTGATCGCCAGGTTCTCCTCGTTCTCGCGCAAGGCGTTCTCCGCCTGCTGGCGCGCCTGCAGCATGTGATTGAATGCAGCGCCGAGTTGCACGACGTCGGCGGCCGCGTCGGGCGCCGCCACGCGTGCCTGCGTGTCTCCCGCCGCGATACGCGAACTCGTCGCCGCCATCGCTTCGAGCGGCCGCACGATACCCAGCGACAGCCATCGGGCCAGCACCAGCGCCAGCGCCAACAGGCCCAGGCTGCCCAGCACGCTGTGGCGCATGGCGGCATCGGCAGCACCGAACACCTCCGAACGCGGCAGACCCGCGACCACCAGCCAGCCGGTATCGGGCAACTGACGGTAGGCGAACACGCGCGGCACCTTGGCCGCATCCAGCAGGTCGATCATGCCCACCGGCTTGGCACGGGCCGCCGCCAGCAGGCTGTCGCGCTGCTCGTCCATCTGGTGGCCGACGTGGGCCTCCCATCCCTGCGAGCGCAGCACCACCCGCGCCTCGCGGTCGAGCACGGTCACCAGCACGCCGGCCGGCACGTCCTGCATCACCTGCCGGCTCAGCACCGCCAGGTCCAGCGGCAGGATCACGAGCCCGGTGACGGCTGCGCTGTCGTCGCGGATCGGCACCGTGAGCGGACTCACCCAGCGTCCGACCTGCGGCGCCAGGAATGCGTCGCCGACCAGGAAGCCCCGCTTCTCCAGCGCCGGAGCGAACCAGGGAAAGCGCAGCGCCTGCTGCGCCGTCGGCGTGTTCGGCAGCAGGCTGCACACCGGAACGCCCTGCCGGTTGCGGATGATGATGGTGACGAATTCCGGGTTCTGGCGCACCGCGCTGCGCACCAGGGGATCGCACGCGCCCGGTCGCAGTGCCCGTGCCAGCGGTTGGTCGGCGATCAGCGTCAGGGTGTTGCGGTAGTCATCCAGGCTGGATTGCAGCCGTGATGAGACATTGGACGCCAACTGGCTGACCTGCTCGAGTGCCAGTCGCCGGTCGTCCTCGCGATCCTGCCGCAGATGCCAGAGCGCGGCCATGAACACCGGCAACAGGCACACCAGCACCAGCACGAAGAGTTGCCGGCGGATCGACTTGCGCCCCAGACCCCACAGGAACGGCCGCGCCGCACCGGCACGGCTAGCCACCGCGCCCCCCACCCCGTGCGCCCGCCGGCAAGGGCACTATGCGCACACCACGCCCAGGCGGCGAATGCAGTCCGACATTGTCTTTGTTCTCCCTCTCGTCCAGGCGCTTGCTGCCAGTCCGATCGTCCATCGTGGAACATGCCGGCAAGCCCGCCCCAGCCTGATCCGGCGCGAGGGCCGCAGTACCGTCAGGCCCGATCGCGCCCGTGGCGGGCGGGCGCAAATCTTATCATCGCACCAGGGCGCACCAACCTGCGGACAGCGGCAGCCTGCAGCGTGCCGGCGCGGGCCACACGGTGCCTGTCAGCCAGCCCAGTACCCGGCGAACTCCCTTCCCGGACACCCGGCGGCAGGCGGCAGGCGGCAGGCGCGATTCCTATCGTCACAGGCTCTCAGTCGGCGATCCACAAGGCGGGCAGATCCTCGAGCGCGCGAAAGATGCTCGACAAGGCCCCGGCGCGCACCAGCGCGGTGGCGGCCTCGATGTCGGGCGCCAGGTAACGGTCCACTCCCAGCGCCGGCACCTGTGCACGCAGCAGGGCATGCGCCTGCTCGAGCGCCGGCGAACTGCGCAGCGGGCGCAGGAACTCGATGCCCTGCGCGCAGGCCAGCCACTCGATGCCCAGGATGTGCGCCGTGTTGTCGATCATCGGCTGCAGGCGGCGCGCGGCGAACGTGGCCATCGAGACGTGGTCCTCCTGATTCGCGCTGGTGGGCAGGCTGTCCACGCTGGCCGGATGCGCCAGCGACTTGTTCTCCGACGCTAGCGCGGCCGCCGTCACGTGCGCGATCATGAAGCCGCTGTTGAGGCCGGCGTCGGCGGTGAGAAAGGCCGGCAGGCGCGAAACCCCCGCGTCGATCAGCATCGCGATGCGCCGCTCGGCGATGGCTCCCACCTCGGCAATTGCAAGCGCCATGCCGTCGGCCGCCAGCGCCACCGGTTCGGCGTGGAAGTTGCCGCCCGAAATCAGGCTGCCGCCGTCGGCGAACACCAGCGGGTTGTCGGTGACCGCATTCGCCTCGCGCACCAGCACCTTGTGCGCATGGCGCAACTGGTCAAGGCAGGCGCCCACCACCTGCGGCTGGCAGCGCAGGCTGTACGGATCCTGCACCCGGTCGTCGCCATCGAGGTGCGAATGCCGGATCGCGCTGCCGGCCAGCAGCGCGCGGTAGTAACGCGCCACGTCGATCTGGCCCGGCTGGCCGCGCAACGCGTGGATGCGCGGATCGAACGGCCCATCGCTGCCGCGCGCGGCGTCGACCGTCATGGCGCCGATCACCAGCGCCGCTTCGAGCACCGACTCGAAGCGCAGCAGCGCGTGCAGCGCGAGCGCGGTCGAGGTCTGCGTTCCATTGATCAGCGCCAGCCCTTCCTTGGGCGCGAGCGTGAGCGGCGCGATGCCGGCGGCCTGCAGCGCGGCGCCGGCCGGCACGGCACGGCCGTCCTGCCACATCTGGCCTTCGCCGAGCAGCGCCAGCGTCATGTGCGCCAGCGGCGCCAGGTCGCCCGAGGCACCGACCGAGCCGCGCGAGGGCACCCAGGGCACCAGGCCGGCATTGGCCACCGCCAGGATCGTATCGACCACTTCTTCGCGCACGCCGGAATGACCGCGCGCCAGGCTGGCCGCCTTGAGCGCGAGCATCAGGCGCACCACCGGCGCCGACAGTGGCTCGCCCACGCCGACGCTGTGCGAGCGGATCAGGTTGAGCTGCAAGTCCGCCAGTTGCGCCTTGCTGATGCGCTGGCTGGCGAGCTTGCCGAAGCCGGTGTTGACGCCGTACACCGCGGCGTCGCCGTCGGCCGCGGCCTGCACCAGGGCGGCGCTGGCGCGGATGTGCGCGCGCGCCGATGCCGCCAACTGCAGCGGCGCACCACCGTCGTGGATCGCCTGCAGTTGCTCGAGCGTGAGATGGCCGGGTTCGATCAGCATGTCAGTACCGCCCGGCCGTTCCGAAGGGACTGACGGCCCCCTCGGGGGGCAGCGGACCGCGCGAAGCGGGGGAGCGTGGGGGCATTTTCATCTTACCGCCCGGCCGTTCCGAAGGGACTGACGGCCCCCTCGGGGGGCAGCGGACCGCGCGAAGCGGGGAGCGTGGGGGCATTTTCATCTTACCGCCCGGCCGTTCCGAAGGGACTGACGGCCCCCTCGGGGGGCAGCGGACCGCGCGCAGCGGGGGAGCGTGGGGGCACGTCGAGCGGGTTCCCCAGCATCGGCAGATCGAGCCGCTGCTCGCGTGCGCAGGCGATCGCCTCCTGGTAGCCCGCATCGGCATGGCGCATCACGCCGGTGGCCGGGTCGTTCCACAGCACGCGCTCGATGCGCCGGGCAGCGGCATCGGTGCCGTCGCACACGATCACCACGCCGGCGTGCTGCGAGTACCCCATGCCGACGCCGCCGCCGTGGTGCAGCGAGACCCAGGTCGCGCCGCCGGCGGTGTTGAGCAGGGCGTTGAGCAGCGGCCAGTCGGACACCGCGTCCGAGCCGTCACGCATGGATTCGGTCTCGCGGTTGGGCGAGGCCACCGAGCCGCTGTCGAGGTGGTCGCGTCCGATCACGATCGGTGCCTCGAGTTCGCCCGTGCGAACCATCTCGTTGAAGGCCAGCCCGGCGCGATGGCGTTCGCCCAGGCCGATCCAGCAGATGCGCGCCGGCAGGCCCTGGAACGCGATGCGCTCGCCGGCCATGTCGAGCCAGCGGTGCAGGTGCGCGTCCTGCGGAAACAGTTCCTTGAGCTTCGCATCGGTCTTGCGGATGTCCTCGGGGTTGCCCGACAGCGCGACCCAGCGAAACGGACCCTTGCCGCGGCAGAACAGCGGCCGCACGTAGGCGGGCACGAAGCCGGGGAAGTCGAACGCGTTCTTCACCCCCTGGTCGAATGCCACCTGGCGGATGTTGTTGCCGTAGTCGACGGTCGGCACCCCCATGGCCTGGAATGCGAGCATGGCCCGCACGTGGGTGGCACAACTGGCGGCCGCCGCGCTGGCGAGTGCAGCGTGCCGGGACGGATCGTTGCGCGCCTCCAGCCAGGATGGCACGCTCCAGCCCGCCGGCAGATAGCCGTTGACGAGGTCGTGTGCCGATGTCTGGTCGGTCACCAGGTCCGGGCGCAGGCCACCGACCTGGGCGCGGCGCACCAGTTCGGGCAGCAGTTCGGCCGCGTTGCCCAGCAGGCCGACCGACACCGCCCGCTTCTCCTGCACGTGGCGCGCGATGCGTTCCAGCGCATCGTCGAGGTCGCGCGCCTGTTCGTCGAGGTAGCGCGTCTTCAGACGGAGGTCCAGGCGCGACTGCTGGCATTCGATGACGAGCGAACTGGCCCCGGCGAAACTGGCCGCCAGCGGCTGCGCGCCACCCATGCCGCCCAGGCCGGCGGTCAGGATCCAGCGCCCCGACAGATCACCGCCATAGTGCTGGCGACCGGCCTCGACGAAGGTCTCGTAGGTGCCCTGCACGATGCCCTGGCTGCCGATGTAGATCCAGGATCCGGCCGTCATCTGGCCGTACATCATCAGGCCCTTGCGGTCGAGTTCGTGGAAGTGCTCCCAGGTCGCCCACTTGGGCACCAGGTTGGAGTTGGCGATCAGCACCCGGGGCGCGTCGACGTGCGTCCTGAACACGCCCACCGGCTTGCCGGACTGCACCAGCAGCGACTCGTCCTCGCGCAGCGTGCGCAGGCTCTCGAGCATGGCATCGAAGCAATCCCAGTTGCGCGCCGCCTTGCCGATGCCGCCGTAGACCACCAGCGCGTCGGGGTTCTCGGCCACCTCGGGATCGAGGTTGTTCTGGAGCATGCGGTAGGCGGCCTCGATCAGCCAGTTCCTGCAATGCAGCGTGCTGCCGCGCGGAGCTCGCACCGGGCGCGGCCCGGCGTGCGCGGGTACGGAGACGGAATCGGACATGGTGGCTCCTTGGAAA
>JBDHRZ010000181.1:0-6172 GCA_039807845.1 Rhodoferax sp. | reverse complement strand
TACGAAGGCACCAACACCATCCAGGCGCTCGACCTGCTCGGACGCAAGGTGCTCGGCAACAACGGCGCCACGCTGAAGAAGTTCGGCAAGCTGATCGCCACGCTGGTGGAGGAGGAAGGCGTCAACGAGCAGATGGCCGAGTTCATCAACCCGATCGCCTACCTGGGCGACAGGATGGTGAAGCTGACCACCGAGATCGGTTTCAAGGGGTTCCAGGATCCGGAGGAAGTTGGCGCTGCAGCGGCAGACTACCTGCGCGTGGCCGGGCACCTGGTGTTCGGCTACTTCTGGGCCCGCATGGCACAGGTGGCGCTGCGCGCGATCGCCGCCGGCAGCACCGACCCGTTCTACCAGGCCAAGCTGCAGACCGCACGCTTCTACTTCGCCCGGCTGTTCCCGGAGACCGCCTCGCTGATGCTCACGGTGCGTGCCGGTGCCAGGTCGCTGATGGACACCCAGGCCGTGATTGCCTAGCATCACCGCCGGCACCGACCATCCTTTTCCAACCATCGAGGAGACTTTCATGATCAGGAGTTCCGTCGCGACTTGCGCCCTGTCGCTCACCTCCAGCCTGGCATTGGCCCAGATGACGCCGGTGGGGACGTGGAACACCATCGACGACGACACCAAGGAGATCAAGTCCGAGGTGCAGATCGTCGACAACGCAGGCGTGCTCAGCGGCAAGGTCACCAAGCTGCTGCGCAAGGGCGCAAAGCAGGACGCGGTGTGCGACAAGTGCACCGATGACCGCAAGGACAAGCCGATGCTGGGCCTGGAGATCATTCGCGGGGCGAAGAAGGCCGACGGCAAGGACGTGTGGGAGGACGGCAAGATCCTGGACCCGGAGAAAGGATCGACCTATACCTTGCGCCTGACGCCGGTGGACGGCGGCAAGAAGTTGGAGGTGCGCGGCTCCTTGTTCGGCATCGGTCGCACCCAGACCTGGGTGCGCGCACAGTGAGTGGCGAGCGGGTGTTGCATGGGCGCCGTTCGCCAGGGCGTTTCATGAATCCCTGTGCGCCCAGGGCGCGAGCGCGTCACGGCGCGCACCGCTGAACGATTTTTCCAGAAGGAGACGCATGTCCCGATTCCAAGTGAAACAAGTCGCCGTGCTCGGCGCCGGCGTGATGGGCGCGCAGATCGCGGCGCACCTGGTCAACGTCCGCGTGCCGGTGATCCTGTTCGACCTGCCAGCCCGGGAGGGGCCGAAGAACGGCATCGTGACGCGCGCAGTCGAAGGCCTGGGCAAGCTCAAGCCGGCGCCGCTTGCGCTGGCGCAGGAGGCCGCGCTGATCCGCCAGGCCAACTACGAGGAGCACATGGAGTTGCTGAAGGACTGCGACCTGGTGATCGAGGCGATCGCCGAGCGCATGGACTGGAAGCTCGATCTCTACCGCAAGATCACCCCGTTCGTTGCGCCCGGCGCGATCGTGGCCTCCAACACCTCCGGCCTGTCGATCACGCGGCTGAGCGAGGCGTTGCCGCCGGCCATCCAGCCGCGTTTCTGCGGCATCCACTTCTTCAACCCGCCGCGCTACATGACGCTGGTCGAGTTGATCGCCACCCCGGCCACCGAGGCGGGTGTGCTGGACGAACTCGAAGCCTTCGTCACGCGCGGGCTGGGCAAGGGGGTGGTGCGCGCGCACGACACGCCAAACTTCATCGCCAACCGCATCGGCATTGCCGGCCTGCTCGCCACCATGCACCAGGCGCAGGTGTTCGGCCTGGGCTACGACGTGGTCGATGACCTGACCGGCAAGAAGCTCGGCCGCGCGAGTTCCGGGACCTTCCGTACCGCCGACGTGGTGGGGCTCGACACCATGGCGCACGTCATCCGCACGCTGCAGGACAACCTGAGCGCGCAGACCGACCCGTTCTATGCCCACTTCGCCACGCCGCCCGCGCTGGCGCGCCTGCTGGAGCTGGGGTACCTCGGGCAGAAGTCGGGCGCGGGCTTCTACAAGAAGGTGGGGCGCGACATCCTGCGCTACGACGCCGCGGCGGCCGATGGCAAGGATGGCTACGTGAGCGCCGGCGGCAAGGCCGACGAGGTGGTCGCGCGCATGCTGAAGAAGCCCGCGGGCGAGCGCCTGCGGCTGCTGCGCAATGCCCAGGGCGCGCAGGCGCGCTTCTTGTGGGCGATCCTGCGCGACCAGTTCCACTACGCCGCAGTGCATCTGCACACGGTGGCCGAATCGGCGCGCGACGTCGACCTGGCGATGCGCTGGGGCTTTGGCGTGCAGCAGGGTCCGTTCGAGCTGTGGCAGGAGGCCGGCTGGCTGGAAGTCGCCGGCATGATCCGCGAGGACATCGAGGCCGGCCGGGCCTTGTGCAGCGCGCCGCTGCCGGACTGGGTATTCCACGGCCCGGTCGCCGATGCCGGCGGCGTGCACACGCCCAAGGGTTCCTGGAGTGCCTGCGAACGGCGCTTCGTGCCACGGCGCGCACTGAAGGTCTACCAGCGTCAGTACTTCCGTGAGGACGTGCGCGGTGCCAGCGCGCCCGCTGCCGGCACGGCCGGCAGCACGCTCTACGAGGACGACGCGATCCGGCTGTGGACGCTGGACCAGCCGGTGTTGATCGCCAGCATCAAGACCAAGGTGCACGCCATCAGCCCCGATGTGGTCGAGGGCCTGCTGCGCGCGGTGGAACTGGCCGAGGCGTCCTACGAGGGGCTGGTGATCTGGTCGAACGACGAGATGTTTTCCGTCGGCGCGGACCTGCAGGCGATGTTGCCGGCCTTCATGGTCGCGGGCGTCTCTGCCATCGACGAGGCCGAGCAGCAGATGCAGCAGGGCATGCTGCGTCTGCGCTACGCCAGCGTGCCCACGGTGGCGGCGGTGCGTGGCCTGGCGCTCGGGGGCGGTTGTGAGCTGGCGCTGCACTGCGCGCACCGCGTCGCGGCGCTCGAGAGCTACATGGGCCTGGTCGAAGTCGGCGTCGGCCTGGTGCCCGGTGGAGGGGGCCTGACGTACATCGCGCGCCGTGCGGCCGAACACGCCACGCGCTCCACCAACAAGGACCTGTTGCCGTTTCTCACCGAGCCGTTCACGGCCGCTGCCATGGCCAAGGTCGGCACCAGTGCGCTGGAGTCGCGCCAACTCGGCTACCTGTTGCCCAGCGACACCATCGTCGCGCACAAGGACGAACTGCTGCACGTGGCCCTGACGCAGGCGCGCGCGATGTACCAGGCCAGCTACCGCGCACCGCTGCGCCAGCGCTTCCCGGTGGCCGGGCGCAACGGCATCGCCACCATCCAGGGCTCGCTGGTGAACATGCGCGACGGCGGCTTCATCAGCCAGCACGATTTCCACATCGCCAGCCAGATCGCGCACGTGGTGTGCGGCGGCGACGTCGATGCCGGCACGCTGGTGAACGAGGAGTACCTGATGGCGCTCGAGCGCCAGGCCTTCTGCGCGCTGGTGGCCAACGCGAAGACGCAGGAACGCGTCATGGGCATGATGTCCACCGGCAAGCCGGTGCGCAACTGAGCGCGCCGGAGCATTCGAGACAAAGGAAAACCCGTGCGACAAATCCAGGATGCCTTCATCGTTGCCGCCACCCGCACGCCGATCGGGCGCTCGCACCGCGGCTTCTTCCGCAATACCCGACCCGATGACCTGCTGGTCAAGGCGATCCGGGCTGCGCTGGCCCAGGCACCCGGGCTCGATCCGCAGGCGATCGAGGACGTGGTCTGCGGGTGCGCGATCCCCGAAGGGCCGCAGGGCCTGAACGTGGCGCGCATCGGCGCCGTGCTGGCCGGCCTGCCGGTGAGCGTGGGCGGCATCACGGTGAACCGGTTCTGCGCCTCCGGCCTGAGCGCGATCCAGATCGCGGCGGACCGCATCCGGGTCGGCGAGGCCGACGTCATGCTCGCGGCCGGCACCGAGAGCATGAGCATGGTGCCGATGATGGGCAACAGTCCCTCGCTCTCGCCCAGCCTGTTCGAGCGCGAGGAAGACATCGGCATTGCCTACGGCATGGGCCTGACCGCCGAGAAGGTAGCCAGCCAGTGGAAGGTCACGCGCCAGGCGCAGGATGCGTTCGCATTGCAGTCGCACCAGCGCGCGGTCGCCGCGATGCAGGCCGGCGCGTTCGCCGACGAGATCACCCCGGTGGAGGTGTTCGAGCGCACGCCGGATCTCGCAAGCGGCGAGGTGAGCGTGACCAGCCGCACCGTCTCGCTGGACGAAGGCGCGCGCCCGGACACCTCGCTCGAGGGCCTGGGCAGGCTCAAGGCGGTGTTTGCGGCGCGCGGCTCGGTCACGGCGGGCAACAGCTCGCAGACCTCCGACGGCGCCGGGGCCCTGATCCTGGCCAGTGACAAGGCGATCCGGCAGTTCGGCCTGGTGCCGCTGGCGCGTTTCGTCGGCTTTGCCAGCAGGGGCGTGCCGCCGCAGGTCATGGGGATCGGGCCGATCGAGGCGATTCCGGCGGCACTGCGCGCAGCCGGCCTCAGGCAGGAGGATCTGGACTGGATAGAACTCAACGAAGCCTTTGCCGCCCAGTCGCTTGCCGTGATCGACAGCCTGGGGCTGGATGCGGCCAAGGTGAATCCTATGGGCGGGGCGATTGCGCTGGGCCACCCGCTGGGCGCCACCGGTGCGATCCGCGCGGCCACCGTGATCCATGCGTTGCGTCGCCACAAGTTGCGCTATGGCATGGTCACGATGTGCGTGGGCATGGGCCAGGGCGCAGCCGGCATCTTCGAGCGCGTATGAATACCGCCCACCCGGCTGACGCGCATCCGTTCGACCAGGCGATCGCGCTCGCGCCCATCGAGGCGGGCCGCTACGAGGGTCAGGCCAGCGATGCATACTGGAACGCGGTCGGCCCGTTCGGCGGCATCACGGCAGCCACCGCGCTGCACGCCGTGCTGCAGCACCCGGACCGCCTGGGCCAGCCGGTGGCGCTCACGGTCAACTACGCGGCCGCGGTGCAGCGCGGGCCGTTCGTGGTGACAGCGCGCGCACTGCGCACGAATCGCGCGAGCCAGCACTGGAGCGTCGAGATGATGCAGCACGACGCCAGTGGCGCGGCGATCGTCGTGACCACTGCCAGCGCGGTGACGGCGCTGCGGCGCGCGACCTGGGGCGCGAACGATACGCCGATGCCGCAGGTGCCACCGTCTGCTGCCGTCGAGCCGCCGTCCTGGGCTGCGCGCATCGCCTGGGTGCGGCGCTACCAGTTGCAGCAACTCGACGGGCCGATGCCGCGCGAGTGGGACGGGCTGGCCAGCGACGCGCCACCGGAGTTGGCCAGCCTGAGCCGTGTGTGGATGCGCGATGCGCCGCCCCGACCGCTGGACTGGTGCGCATTGGCCGCGATGTGCGACGTGTTCTATCCGCGCGTCTTCCTGCGCCGACGTCGGCGCGTGCCGGCCGGAACGGTGTCGATGACGATCCACTTCCACGCCGATGAGACGGCGCTGCGCGCCACCGGCGATGGACACCTGCTCGGACAGGCGCGCGCGCACGGCTTTGCTGGCGGCTTCCATGACCAGATCGCCCAGGTGTGGAATGCTGCGGGCACGCTGCTGGCGACCAGTTCGCAGCTCGTCTATTACAAGGAGTGAGCGCCTCGTCCATGTGCAGGCCTGCCCGCATGCACCCGCCGGGTGCCATAGACGGGCCGATACTATGCCGCTGCACACCCGCCTGCGGCGTCTGCCGGTCGCGGCGCAACCGATGACACGGAAGGAAAACCAATGAATGACATCCTGACCGACCTCACCGACGGGGTCATGACCATCACCTTCAACCGGCCGGAGAAGAAGAACTCCATCACCGCCGCCATGTACGGCATCATGGCCGATGCGCTGGCCCAGGCCCGGGAGCAGGATGCAGTGCGGGTGGTGGTGTTCCAGGGCAGCGAGGTGGTGTTTTCCGCGGGCAACGACATTGCCGACTTCCTGGATCGCCCGCCGCTGGGTGCGGATGCGCCGGTCTACCGCTTCCTGTTCGGACTCGCTGATTTTCCGAAGCCCCTGCTGGCGGCAGTCTGCGGGCCGGCGGTGGGCATCGGTACCACCATGCTGCTGCACTGCGACCTGGTCTATGCCGGCGACAACGCCGCGTTCTCGCTGCCATTCGTGAACCTGGGCCTGTGCCCGGAAGCGGCCTCGAGCCTGCTGCTGCCGCAGATGCTGGGCTACCACCGCGCGGCCGAGGCC
>JBDHRZ010000180.1:0-6187 GCA_039807845.1 Rhodoferax sp. | reverse complement strand
AGCGCGTGGTGCAGCATCACCTTGCGTTCGATCAGGCCCTTCATGCGCGCCAGATCTATGAAGTCCTCGCCGATCGTCGACAGCATGCTGGTGCGCATCAGCAGCAGCGGGAAACACAGTTGGTAGGAGAAGGTCACCAGGAACGGCAACGCCAGGTGGTGCAGCACGTCCGCGTCGAGGTAGCCCGCCAGGCCGGGCAGCATCTCGCGGCCGGGCGTGATGATGTGGCCGATCGGGAACAGGTCGAGCTTGAGCGAAAAGAACAGGATCGCCATCATGCCGACCCAGAACACCGGCGCCGACTGCAGCGCGGTGGCCAGGACCACCGAGACCGTGTCGAGCCAGCCGCCGCGGCGCCAGGCGATCCAGGCCCCGATCAGGGCGCCCACCAGATAGGCAGCCAGCAGCGAAGGCAGCAACAGGGCCAGGGTATTGAGCAGCCGCCCGCCGACGAGTTCGACCACCGGACGGGAGGTCTCGAATGAAAAGCCGAAGTCGAACTGCGCCATGTTGGCGAGATAGCTCAGGTACTGCTGCCACAAGGGCTTGTCCAGGCCGAAACTGGCACGCAACGCGGCCTGGGCCGCGGGCTGCAGGGCCGAACTGATGACGGTCGTGGTCGGATCGCCGGGCAGCATCCGGAACAGCAGGAACATGGCCGAGGCCATCACGAACAGGGTGATGGCCATGAACCACAGGCGGCGCAGGATGAAGCCGGTCATTGGGCAACCCTCCGTGCTGCGCACTGCGGGACTGAGCGCCTTGGGAACGGCCCGGCGGCGTCCAATCCGAACACCTCCGCCTGACGGCTGCGGTGCGAGCGCCTTGGGAACGGCCCGGCGGCGCTCATTTCGCCACGCCTCGCAGCACCAGGTCCGCCGATGGGCAGGCCGCGATCAGGGCCCGGGTGTAGGCATGCTGCGGATCGTCCAGCACGCGGTCGACCGGGCCGGACTCGACGATCTCGCCGGCCAGCATGATCGCCACCTCGTGGCACAGCGTGCGCACCGTCGCCAGGTCGTGCGTGATGTAGACCAGCGCCAGCCCCTGCTCGTGCACCAGCCGCTTGAGCAGGCGGATGATGTCCCACTTGATCGACACGTCCAGCATCGAGATCGGCTCGTCGGCCACCAGGTAGCGCGGCTCCATGATGATGGCGCGCGCGATGCACAGGCGCTGGCGCTGGCCGCCCGAGAGCCGGTGCGGATGCGTCTGCAGGTAGCGCTCGGCCGGCCGCAGACCTACGCGCTCGAGCACTTCGACGGCCCGGCGGCGCAACGCGGGGCCGCCACGTTCGCCCTGGTAGCGCAACGGGCGCGTGACGGTCTCGAGCACGTCGTGCTGCGGATTGATGGACCCGTACGGATCCTGGAACACCATCTGCACCCGGCGATAGAACGCCTTGCGGTCCTGTGCGAGCAAAGTGCCGGCGTCCTGCCCGTCGATGCGCACCTGGCCGCTGGTGGCCGGCTCCAGCCCCACGAGCAGCCGCCCCAGGGTGGATTTGCCGCTGCCGCTTTGCCCGATGATGCCCAGCACCCGGCCCGGCGCCACCGCGAGCGTGGCCGCGCGCAGGGCGTGCACCGGCGCGGGCCGATGGCGGCCCAGCCCGAAACCTGCCGGTGGCAGATAGGTCCTGGACAGGCCGATGGCTTCAAGCATCGGCCCAGGCGCCGCTGACGCGCTGCCCACCCGCGCGCGACCCGCTTCGCATGCTCAGCGCGCCGGCATCAGCAGCGATCCATCCGCCGCCCAGCTGAACCCAGCCGCCTTGAGGGTGGCACGCGCCTTCTCCAGGTTGAATTCGACCGGCTTGATGCTCGCGTTGTGCCAGTACGCGTTGATCGGCGTGATCGCCGATGCGGTACGGCCGCCGTCGCCGTTGAGGACCTCGTCGATGATCGCCTCGTAGGGAATCGCCTGCGACAGGGCCTGCCGAAACGCCTTGTTGTTGAACGGCGGGTGGGCGACGTTGTAGCGCACCGACATGTAGCCGTTGGACTGGGTACGGAACAGGCGCAGGTGCTTCTCCTTCTTGAACTCATCGAGCACGGTCGGCACCAGCGGCTGCAGCGAGACGTCGAGCGAGCCCTTCTTCAGCGAGGCGGCCAGCACTTCGCCCGATCCGAAGACGATCATCGCCAGGTCGGACTTGGGCCTGGCAAAGTGGTTCTCGTTGCGCTCCAGATAAGTCTCCTGCCCCTCCTTCCAGTGACGCAGGCGATACGGGCCTGAGCCCACCAGCGGCTGGTTGCGGAAGTCCTGCGGCTGCTTGAGCTTCTCGCGCGCCACCACGTCGGCCCAGATGTGCTTGGGCAGGATCAGTACCTGGCCCAGGGTGTTGAGCACGAACGGCGCGTACGGCTCGGACAGCTTGAAGCGCACGCCCGAGGCACCGATGGTCTCGATCGAGACGATCTTCTCCAGGTACTTCTTGAAGTCCACCGCCTCGTTCTTCTGCATGTACTCGAAGGTGAAGCGCACATCCTCGGCCGTGAGCGGCTTGCCGTCGCTGAAGGCCAGCCCGTTGCGCAGCTTGACCTCGATCGTGAGCGGATCCACCACCTTGAGCGACTCGGCCGCCCACATGCGCGGCTTGCCATCCGGGCCGATCACGATCAGCCGGTCGTACACCAGCCCGAGGCGGTCGAGGTCCTCCAGCGTACGCGCCACCAGCGGGTTCCAGCTACCCTGGTCGATCGTCCAACCCAGCCGTACCACCTTCTGCGGGATCCTTGACTCGAGCTTGAGCAGGTTCCAGATCGAGCGGATGCCATCCGTCGAGGGCTCGAAGCCTTCGATGGCGGCGGTATTGGTGTTCATCGCCGTGGTGTTGACGACCGACGAGATCAGTCCCTCGGGCTGCTCGTCGGCCAGGATCGTCTGCAACTGGTGGATCAGCGGACGCCGCGTCTCGACGTCATAGATCTTGAGTTGCTGGTTGCCGACCTCATCGACCTTCGCGTTGGCGAAACTGCCGACGTTCCAGTCCCCGGGAGCCGAACTGCGCGAATTGAACTGCGCGTTGGTGAAGAAGTCGGGCTCCATGCGCAGCGGCGAACCCGAGAGCACCGACAGCACGGCGTCGAACTGGTGCGTGTTGAACCACATCCCGAGCATCGGGTTGGGAAAACCGGCCGCATTGAGCTTGACCTTGAGTCCGAGCTTGCGCCACTGCTCGGCGATGTAGTTGCTGCTTTCGTAGTAATGCTGGTACTTCGCGGCCGGCCAGGTCAGGAAATCGATTTCCGGCACGGGTCTGGCCTGGGCCAGCGCCGTTGCACTGAAGCCGCCAGACAGGCAGGCGGCCAATGTTGCGCAAATCGCAACATATCTTCTCTTCATCATCTCATGTCTCCTGGCCGTGGCAGCACGGCATGTGGTTGTCACTCTACTGTCGCAAAGCCATTCTAGGGTGACGCCGCATGCGCGGTAAAGTGACAATCCAGCACGGACTTCATTCGCAAAATGCAATAACCTAGGACCCGCATGAACCGCTACCTGCCTTCCATGACGGCTCTGGTGTGCTTCGACGCGGTCGCCCGGCACGCCAGCGTGAGCCGTGCCGCGGAGGAACTCAACGTCACCCAGAGTGCCGTCAGCCGCCAGATCAGCGCGCTCGAATCGTTGCTGCAGTGCGACCTGTTTCACCGTGAGCGCCAGCGCCTGCGGCCGACGCGCATGGGCGAAGAGTACGCGCGCGACGTGGCCGACATCCTGCGCCGCACACGACTGAGTGCGATGCGCTTGATGACCCGCGGCCAGGCCGCGGGAAAACTCACGATCGGCGTGCTGCCCACGTTCGGCAGCCGCTGGCTGATGCCGCGACTGGGCGAGTTCATCGCCACCAGGCCCTCGATCGAGATCAATATCATCACCAAGATCCGGCCGTTTCGCTTCGATCATGATCCGGCCGACCTGGTGATCCACTACGGCAGCGCCGACTGGCCCGATGCCCAGGTGACCTACCTGATGGACGAAGAACTCGCGGTGCTGGCCGCGCCCGGCCTGCTCGCACGCCAGGCCCTGCGCGTGCCGGGCGACCTGTCCCGCCACGTGCTGCTGCAACACACGACCCGGCCGGAAGCCTGGAACCAGTGGCTCGCGACCACCAGGACCCAGGGAGTCCACGGGCTGACCGGACCGCGCTTCGAGCATTACGCCCTGATGGCCGAGGCGGCGGTGGCCGAACTCGGGGTGGCCCTGCTGCCGCCATTCCTGGTGCGCAGTGAAATCGAACGTGGCACGCTGGTGGCCGCGTTCGCGCAGCGCCTGCATTCGGACGGCCGCTACTACATCGTGTTCCCCAGCGTGAAGGAGAACAACGTCGACATCCTCGCATTCCGCGACTGGCTGGTGGCCGCGATCCAGCGCGAGGCCAGCCTCACGGCCGCTGGCGTGCGCCTGATCGAAGTGCCAGGCGCGCTGCGGACTGAGCCTCGGGCCATCACGCCAGGAAGCGGCGCACCAGCGTGACCCAGAAGCTGGCCGTGGTGGGCAGGATGTCGTCGTTGAAATCGTAGCCGCTGTTGTGCACCATGCAGGCCGGGCCGGTGCCGGGCTTGCCGTCGCCATTGCCGACGATGAAATAGCAACCCGGCACGGCGTTCAGCATGAACGCGAAGTCGTCGCTGGCCTGCAGCGGCGCCATGTCGGGGATCAGCGCCGGCTCACCCATCTCCTCGCGCGCCACCTGCTGCGCGAATTCGGTCACCGCGCGGTCGTTGATGCATGGCGGCAGGTTCCAGTGGTAGTCGACCTCGGCACGCGCGCCGTGCACCGCCGCCTGGGCGTGCGCCATCGCGGTGATGCGCTCGCGCAGCAGGGCGCGCACCTCGGGACGGCGCGCGCGCACCGAGAGCTTGAGCTGGGCGCTGCCGGGAATCACGTTGGGCGCCTCGCCACCGTGCAGGCTGCCCACCGTCACCACCGCCATGTCGTTGGGGTCGACCTCGCGCGAGACCAGCGTCTGCAGCGCCAGCACCAGGTGCGCCGCGACCACGATCGGGTCGACCGCGCTGTGCGGCATGGCGGCGTGCCCGCCCTTGCCATGCAGCGTGATGTCCACCACGTCGGACGAACTGTAGATGACCCCAGGCAGGAAGCCGAAGCGCCCCGCCGCAAAGCCGGGCTCGTTGTGGTAGGCGAATACGGCATCGCAGGGAAAGCGCTCGAACAAGCCCTCCTCGACCATCTTGCGCGCGCCCTGCAGCCCCTCCTCGGCTGGCTGGAAGATCAGGTGCAGGGTGCCGTCGAAGCCCTTCGTCGCGGCCAGCAACTGCGCAGCCGCCAACAGCGTCGCGGTATGCCCGTCATGCCCGCAGGCGTGCATGCGTCCGGGGTTGCGACTGGCCCAGGGCAGCCCGGTGGTCTCCTGGATCGGCAAGGCGTCCATGTCGGCGCGGATACCCATGCTGCGCTGGCCGCCCCCACAGCGCAGGCTGCCGACGACCCCGGTGCCGCCCAGTCCGCGGTGCACCGCGTAGCCCCAGCGCTGCAGCCGTTCGGCGACCAGGTCGCTGGTGGCGAATTCCTGGTAGCCCAGTTCCGGATTGGCGTGGATCTGCCGGCGCAGGGCCACCGCTGCCTCCAGGTCTTCGGCGATACCGGGCAGGATCGGGGCGGGAATCTTGGACATGGGCGGAATCGACGTCAAGGCAGGATGCCCCATCGTAACGGCTCCGGGCCAGGACTCCGTCCGCCCAGGGTTCCGTCCGGATTTTCGGTTGACCGCGGCCACGCTGCCGATTGCGCCAACGCTGCCCGTACCACGGCGGCTGAAGGCTACCGAGGACATGCGCCACCTCAGGCTGCTGGACCTCGACGAAGTCTGACAAAATCCGGACCACCATGAACCAGCACCGCACCCTTCCCCCCGCACTTTGCGCAGCACCCACACTCACGCGCCGCCGCCTGGGCCAATGGGGCCTGGGCTCGCTGGCCGCCGCCAGCCTGATGCCCGGCCTGTCGCACGCGGCCGGCAAGGGCGTGGCGGTGCTGTGCCTGGACAACGACCCGCCCACGCTCAACATCGCCACCAGCACCGACTTCGGCGCCGGCGACGTGTCGGCCAAGATCCTGGAGGGCCTCATCTGGCTCGACCCGGACTACAACCCGCGCCCATCGCTGGCCACGTCCTGGACCGTCTCGCCCGACGGCAAGACCTACACCTTCACCCTGCGCAAGG
>JBDHRZ010000179.1:0-6228 GCA_039807845.1 Rhodoferax sp. | reverse complement strand
GCACGAAACGGATCCGCTGCCGCCCGGCTCAGGTAGAAGCTGCCGTACAGGTGCACCTTGAGCACGGCGTCGAAGTCCTCGGCCGTCATCTTGTGGAACATGCCGTCGCGCAGGATGCCGGCGTTGTTCACCACCGCGTCGAGCCGGCCGTAGTGCTCCAGCGCCTGCGCGACCATGCCCTGCGCACCTTCGGCCAGCGCCACGCTGGAGCGGTTGGCTACCGCGCGACCACCGTGCGCGGTGATCTCGGCGGCCACCTGGTCGGCGGCGGCGATCTGTTCCTGCTCGCCTTGCAATGACACGCCCACGTCGTTGACCACGATGCACGCGCCCTGCGCGGCGAGCTGCAACGCGATCTCGCGTCCGATGCCCGCGCCCGCACCGGTGACGATGACCACCTTGTCCTGCAGCAGGGGCGCATCGGTCGGTGTTTCATCCATCTTGTGTTCCTCGTGCGTTCATGGTGCGGGAAATCGTGGCCGCGTCGCCGCGCCGGACTGCGTCTGCATGGGTGCCTTCACAGATCGGTGTCGCCGGCCAGCAACTGCTTGACGACCGTGTTGCGCAGGATCTCGCCCGTGCCGTCGGCCACGTTGGCGCGGCGCAGCGTCACGTACGCTTCCGACAGGTGCAGCTCGTTCGTGAAGCCCATCGCGCCGTGTGCCTGCATCGCACGGTCGACCGCATGGCGGCCCTGTTCGACCGCGAATGCCTTGGTCATGGAGAGCTCCTTGAGTGCAGGCAGCCCGCGATCGAGCAACTGGCACACGTTGAGCCCCATCAGGTGGGCGGCGTGCAGGCCCATGGCGCTGTCGGCCAGCGGGAACGTGACGCCCTGGTATTCGGAGATCTTCCTGCCGAAGGTGCTGCGCACCTGGGTGTATTCGACCGCTTTCTCCAGCGCCCAGCGGCCCAGGCCCACGGCGCGCGCCGTGTTGAAGACGCGCCCCAGGCCGACGCCCTTCATGCTGATCCGAAAGCCTTTGTGCAGTTCGCCCACCAGTTGCCAGGGCTCCAGGCGCACGGCGTCCATGTGCAGGATCGCCTCGTCGGAGCCCGTGTGGCCGAACATGTGGATCAGGCGCTCGAGCCGGAAGCCCGGTGCGTCGGTCGGGACCATGAAGGCGCTGATGCCGCCCTTGCGCTGGGCTGCGAGCTGCGGGTCGGTCACGGCGAACACCACCGCGAACTGGGCGTAAGGGCTGTTGCTGGTCCAGATCTTCGAGCCGCTCAGCCGCCAGCCATCGCCCTCGGCCTGCGCGCGCGTCTTGATCGCCAGCGCGTCGGAGCCCGCGCCGGGCTCGGAGAGCGCGAAACACATGGAGTCGGTCCCCGCCATCAGGCCTGCCAGGTGGCGGCGGCGGAACTCCTCGGTCAGGCCCAGCAGTACCGGGCTCGGCCCCTTGGCCCAGTGGCTGATCGCGTGGTGGCCGAGCCAGTGCTGGGCGCCGCAACTGCGGTAGACCTGCTCCCAGGCGACGAAATAGGCCAGGTGCCCCAGGCCACCCCCGCCCAGGCTCTCGGGCGCGGACATGGCGTAGTAGCCCGCGCGTGCCGACGCCTCGCGCACGGCGCGGATGAGCGCCAGCACCTCGGGCACGTAGGCGCCGCGCTCGTCGTAGCTGCGCCGCGGGGAGTCCAGCAGCGCCGCGTGCCGGTGGTGGCGCTCCATGACCTCGGTGCGCAGGAACGCATCCAGCCCGCGAGAGAGGGCCTGGAGTTCCTCCGGCAGTTCGAGCGCGATCGCGGTCATCGGATGCGTGTGCCTCCTGGCAAGATTTCAACGGGACCAGCGTTCATATATTCGAACGCTCTTTACAATGTTGAATTGTTGTCGATAATCGGAACGGCGTCAACAGTCGGGAATCGCCCCGTCGAGGACAGGAGGAAGCGCAGATGGATTGGAATGCGTTGAGCGACGAGGCCTTCCGCGCGGCGGCGGCGCGCTTCGTCGTCGAGCGGTGCCCGGCCGCGTTGCGCTACTTTCCGCGCCGGCCGCGCTGGCACGAGATGAAGCCGTGGTACCTGATCATGTCCGCCGAGGGTTGGCTCGCGCCGGGCTGGCCGCGCGCATTCGGCGGCATGGGCCTGAGCCCGGCCAAGCAGTTGATCTACCTCGAGGAGTTCGAGCTCAACGGCGCGCCCGGCGTGATGGCGCAGGGCGTGACCAACGTCGGCCCCGCGCTGATCCGCTACGGCACCGAGGAGCAGCGTGCGCGCTTCCTGCCGAAGATCCTCTCGGGCGAGCACTTCTGGTGCCAGGGCTTCTCCGAGCCCGGCGCCGGCTCGGACCTGGCCAGCCTGCGCACCGAGGCGCGGCGCGAGGGTGATGAATTCATCATCAACGGCCACAAGATCTGGACCAGCAACGGCGCCGACGCGAACTGGATGTACGCGCTGGTGCGCACCGACAAGACGGTGAAGAAGCAACTCGGCATCAGCTTCCTGATGTTCGAGACCGACCAGCCGGGCCTGACGCGGCGCACCATCCGCACCCTGCCCGGGGGTACCGAGTTCTGCGAGGTGTTCCTGGACAACGTGCGCGCCAGGGTGGAGAACATGGTGGGCGCCCTGAACCAGGGCTGGACGGTCGCCAACAGCGTGCTCGGATTCGAGCGGTTGTGGACCGGTTCGTCGCACCAGCCGCGCGAAGCCCTGCACCGGCTGGAGCGCCTGGTCGCCGAACTGGGCCTGGGGCCGGACGAGGCGCTGCAGGATCGCATCACGCAACTCGAACTCGACGTGCGTGATCTCTCGGCGACCTACCAACGCACCTCGGCCGCGCTGCAGGCAAGCGGCCGCATCGGCCACGAGGTCTCGGTGCTCAAGATCTGGGCCGCCGAGACGCTGCAGCGCATCAACGAACTCACGCTCGAAGTGGCGCAGCAATACGGCGCGATGGCCGACCCGATCCCCTGCGCGGGCGGCGACGTCAACGCGATGCACATGTACCTGTCCTCGCGTGCGGTCACGATCTACGGCGGCACGGCGCAGATCCACCGCAACATCCTGGCCAAGAACGTGCTGTCCCTGAGCTGAACCTCGCGCACGCCATGACAGAGCAATCCATCACCGACGACGAACTGCGCATCCTGGCCGACAGCGCGCGCGACTATGCCGCAGGGTCGAGCGCGCTGGCGCAACTGCGCGCGCTGCGTGGCAGCGACCCTGGCTACGAGGCCGACGCGCTCGCGCGCATGGCGGCCATGGGCTGGACCGGCATCATCGTGCCGCAGCGCTGTGGCGGCCTGGGGCTTGGCCTGCAGGCGGCGGGCGCGGTGCTGCAGGCGCTGGGCGCGAAGCTGGCGGCCGAGCCGCTGATCGATCTGGCGCTGCTGCCGGCCGCGCTGCTGTCGCGCCTGCCGGCCGGAGCAGCCATCGACGACCTGCTGGCTGCCATCGGGCGCGGCGAGCGCGCGAGCGCGCTCGCCTGGAGCGAGTCGCATCACCCCGACCCGGCGCTGGCGTGGGGCGTGCGTGCCGAGCCGGCCGCGTCGGGCCATCTGCTCCACGGCCGCAAGCGTTTCGTCGCTGCGGCGCCGGGCGGCTGGCTCGTCAGTGCCTCCACCCCACAGGGGCCGGCGCTGCTGCACGTAGCCGTGGATGCTCCAGGCGTCGCACGCAGCACGCGCGCGCGCGTCGATGGCGTGGCCAGCAGCACGCTGGAGTTCGCCGGCACGCCGGCGCGGTTGCTCGCCGCGGGGGATGGGGTCGCGCCGGCGTTGGAGGATGCGCTGGACGACGCTGCGCTGCTCGTCAGCGCCGAGATGCTCGGCATCATGGACACCGCCTTGCAGACGACGCTGCAATACATCCGCACGCGCGTGCAGTTCGGCCAGCCGGTGGCGAGCTTCCAGGCGGTGCAGCACCGCATGGTGGACCTGCACATCCTGCAGCAGGTCGCGATCTCCGCCTGCGCAGCGGGCATGCGCAGCGCCGACCGCGCGAACGCCACCCGCAGCGCGCGCGCGCTGGCCGTCAGCCAGGCCAAGGCCCGCTGCAGCGACGTGGTGCTGCGCATCACGCAGGACGCGGTGCAGTACCACGGCGCGATCGGCTTCACCGACGCGTGCGACGTCGGCCTGTACCTCAAGCGCGCGCTGGTGCTCGCGCCCGCGTTCGGCAATGCGGTGTTCCACCGCGCGCGCTTTCGCGCCTGCCAGCGCGCGCTCCTGCACGGGTCCGGCGACCATGCCGCCGACTAGTCGCAGCGTCGCCCGCCAGGCCGCAGCGTCCACGCTGGCAGCACCTGCCGCGCATGCCGGGCCGCGCGCGCTGATGCGCGTGCTGCGCATCCTCGATGCAGTCCCCAGGGCGAGCGACGGCATGACCCTGGCCGAACTCAGCGAGGCACTGCAGGCACCGAAGAGCAGCCTGCTGTCCCTGCTGCGTGCGCTGGTGCACGAGGGCTACCTGCAGCAACGCCATGGGGCCTACGTCGCCGGGACCGAGGCCTATCGCCTGGCCGCCTCCATCATGGCGGGGCGCAAGCTGCCCCGGCTGATGCGCCCGTTCATGGAGGAACTCTCGGCGCGCACCGGCGAGACCGTGATCCTGGCGGTGCTCGACCGCGAAACGCAGAGCGCCATCTACGCGGACGTGATCGATTCGCCCCAGGCGCTGCGCTACAGCGTGCAGTCGGGTGCCGCGCGTCCGCTCTACGCCACCAGCGGCGGGCGCGTGCTGCTCGCGTGGCAGGACGAAGCCTGGCAGAAGGCCTACCTGGCGAAAGTCCGGCTCGAACTGCGCACCGAGAAGTCGGTCAAGGACCGGCGCGCGCTGGCCACTGAGCTGGCGCGCATCCGCGCAGACGGCTACTCCGTCACCGACGGCCAGTGGGCCATCGGCGGCATCGGCGTGGGCGCGCCGGTCTTCGGCATCAACCCCAGGCAGTGCGTCGCGGCCCTGTCCGTCGCCTGCCTGTCGCCGCGTTTTGCGAGCAGCAGGGAGCGCATCATCGGCGACCTGCTGGAGATGGCGCAGGCCGCCTCGGGCCTGTATTGAGCGTCGAGCACCCGTACGTGCGCGCGATGCCGCCCGGGTCTGCGCGCCGTGCCGCCTCGCCGCGAATGGGATTCCTGTCCTCACGGACGCATACAACGACGCGAAGGAGACTCCGATGCACGCACCCCCGCCTGCCCATGATCCTCGTCCAACCCTCTACCCACGCAGTGCGCTGTGCAGGCTGCTGGAGCCGCAGACGGTCGCCGTCTACGGGGCGACGCCGCGCGCCGGCTCGTTTGGCGAGCGCACGCTGCGGCACCTGTCGCGCTTCGGCGGCACGGTGCACGCGGTCAATCCGAAGTACCGCGACATCGGCGGGGTGCCCTGCCACCCGTCGCTGCGCGACCTGCCACAGGTGCCCGACTGCGTGTTCATCGTGGCCAACCGTGACGCGGTCGAGGACATGGTGCTCGCGTGCGCGGACGCGGGCGCCGGCGGGGCGGTGATCTTCGCCGGCGGCTATGCGGAAACCGGCCGCGACGCGCGCAAGGCGGACCAGCAGCGGCTGCGCGCGCTGTCCGCACGCACGGGCGTGCGCCTGCTCGGGCCGAACTGCCTGGGATTCTTCGATTTCACGCGCGGCCTGTGCGGCTCGTTCTCGCAGATCGAGATGCCGGCCCCCTCCTCGCACGGCGTGGTGGGGCTGGTGAGCCAGTCCGGCGCGCTCGGCATCGCCGCCTCGCAGGCGGTGAACCACGGCCTGGCCATGAGCCATCTACTGACCGCGGGCAACTCGTGCGACGTCGACGTCGCCGACCTGGTGAACTACCTGGTCGAGGACGCTACCTGTCAATCGATCGCCTGCATCTTCGAAGGCATGGCCGAGCCGCTGCGCATGGTGCAGGCGGCGCGCAACGCGTTCGCGCGCGGCAAGCCGCTGGTGGTGCTGAAGATCGCCACCGGCGAGCAGGGCGCGCAGGC
Source organism: Rhodoferax sp. (assembly GCA_039807845.1). GTDB lineage: Bacteria > Pseudomonadota > Gammaproteobacteria > Burkholderiales > Burkholderiaceae_C > CAISIP01. The sequence goes on along the minus strand of JBDHRZ010000179.1, from coordinate 303 downwards.
GGCCCGATCGCACACCGGCTCGCTGGCCGGCTCCGATCGGGCCTACCGCGCCGCGCTCGCCGACGCGGGTGCGATCGTCGTGGATGACCATGAGGCGCTGCTGGAGAGCGCCGCCTTCTTCGCCAAGGCCGGGCTGGCACGCAGCAGGGGCACGGCGGTGATCGTGACCTCGGGCGGAGCCGGCATCATGTGCGCCGACAAGGGCGAGAAGTACGGGGTGCCGCTGCCCCGGCCCGGACCGCAAGCCGCGCGTGTGCTCGACGCGCACGTTCCGGAGTTCGGCTCCACCAGCAACCCGTGCGA
>JBDHRZ010000178.1:0-6236 GCA_039807845.1 Rhodoferax sp. | reverse complement strand
CGGCCCGCGCAGCACCTGCTGCCCGATTGTGATGCTGGCGCGCGCGGCTTCCTGCAGCCGGCTGGTAACCAGAAGTTGATCGTCCAGCCGCGCTGGCCGGCGGTAGTGCAGTCGTGCGTCGGTGACGATGAACATTCCGCCCAGCGTCGCGCGCAGGCTCTGCTGCTCGAAGCCCTTGCTGCGCAGCCACTCGGTGCGCGCGCGCTCGAAGAACTTCAGGTAGTTGGCGTAGAACACGATGCCACCGGCATCGGTGTCCTCCCAGTAGACGCGCAGCGGCCAGTGGAACACCGCAGCGGCGTCCTGCCCGGAGGTGGTGTCGCTCATCCGACCATCTCGGCGATGCGTTGCACCGCCAGTTCGAGCTGCTCCGTCGCGCTGGCGCTGGACAGGCGGATGAAGCGGCCGGTCTGCGCGCTGCCGAAGTCGCGTCCCGGGGTCACCGCGACGTGCGCCTGGCGCATCAGGGCGTGTGCGAATTCCCAGCTGTCGGCCAGGCCGAGCCGCGCGCAGGCCTGCGCGCAGTCGGCCCAGATGTAGAACGCGCCGTCCGGCACCACCGGCACCGGCAGGCCGAGCGCTTCCAGCGCCGGCACCAGGTAGTCGCGCCGCGCGCGAAACGCTGCCCGGCGCCGTTCGTATTCGGCGATGCTCTCGTCCTCGAAGCAGGCCAGCGCCGCGTGCTGCGCTACCGTGCTCGGGCAGATGAACAGGTTCTGCGCCAGCCGCTCGATCACTGGCACCAATGCCTCGGGCACGACCAGCCAGCCGAGCCGCCAGCCGGTCATGCTGAAGTACTTGCTGAAGCTGTTGATGCTGATCACGCTGTCGTCCAGCGCCAGCGCACTGTGCCCGTACAGCGGGTCATGGCCCAGCCCGAGGTAGATCTCGTCCACCAGCGTGATGCCGCCGCGCTCCGCCACCAGCGCATGGATGTCGCGCAAGGCCTGCGGGTGGATCGAGGTGCCGGTCGGGTTGGATGGCGAGGCGAGCAGCACGCCGCGCGTCACGTCCGGCTTCCAGTGCGCCTGGACCGCGGCGGCGCTGAGCTGGAAGCGCTCCTGCGCCGTGGTCGGCAGCAACACGGCGCGGCCATCCGCGGCCTGCACGAACTGGCGGTTGCACGGGTAGCAGGGGTCGGGCATCAGGATTTCATCGCCGGCCTCGACGAGCGCCAGGCAGGCGAGTTGCAGCGCCGCCGAGGCGCCGGCCGTGACGACGATGCGCGAGGCCGGCACCGCCAGGCCGTGGCGCGTGCGGTACCACTGGCTGATGCGCTCGCGCAGGGACGCCAGTCCCAGCGCCGGCGTGTACTGCGTGCGGCCGTCCCGGATCGCCTTCTCTGCGGCCTGCTGCACCAGTGGCGGGGCGGTGAAATCGGGCTCACCGATGTTCAGGTAGACCATCGGGCGGTGCGCGGCCTGCGCCGAACGCGCGATCTCGCCCGCCGCCTTGGCGATCTCCATCACGTAGAACGGCTCGATCCGGCGCGCCCGTTCGGCGATGCGCAACGGGCGCGTCGTCACGGCGCGGCCCTGCGCCCGCGGTCGCTCGCCACCTCCTGCGGGCGCACTTCCGGTGCGATGCCGTTGAGCACCGCGTTGACGTACTTGTGGCCGTCGGTGCCGCCGTACTCCTTGGCCAGTTCGATGCATTCGTTGAGCACCACGCGCCACGGCACGTCGGGGCAATGCTGCAGTTCCCAGGCGCCGATCCAGAGCGCGCCGTGCTCGATCGGGGAGAGCTCCGCCAGCGTGCGGTCGAGCAGCGGCTCGATCAGCGCATCGAGCGCGTCCGCGTCCTGCACGCAGCCGTGCAGCAGCGCATCGAAATGCATCGAGTCGCACTTGTGAAAGCCCGCCAGCTCGCGCGTGAACGCGTCGATGTCGGCCAGCGCACTGCGCCCGACCAGGTGCTGATACAGACCCTGCAGCGCGTACTCGCGCGCGCGCGTGCGCGCCGACTTGCTGGCGGCCTTGCGTGCGCCGGTGCTGGTGAATCCGGTACGGCTCTGGCGCGGCGGGCGCACGTGCGCGGTGGGCTGGGGGTGGCTGTCGGTCATCAGGCTTCCCTCCGTGCTGTGTACTGTGGGGTTGAGCGCCTTCGGGGCGGCCGTGCGGCGCTCATGCCAATGCCTTGCGCAGGTTGGCCATCTCCACGGCCACGCGGGCGGCTTCACGACCATTCACGTGCTGGCGCGCGAGCGCCTGCTGCTGGTTCTCGGTGGTCAGGATCGCGTTCGCCACCGGCAGCCGGTAGTCCAGCGCGACGCGGCTCACGCCCGCACCCGATTCGTTGGCCACCAGTTCGAAGTGGTAGGTCTCGCCGCGGATGATGCAGCCCAGCGCGACCAGGGCGTCGAAGTTGCCGGTCTCGGCCAGCGCCTGCAGCGCGACCGGCACTTCGAGCGCGCCGGGCACCTGCACGTGCACGATGTGGGCGTCGCGCACGCCGAGCGCGCGCAGCTCGGCCAGGCAGGCCTGCGCCAGTGCGTTCGTGATTTCCTGGTTGAAGCGCGCCTGCACGATGCCGATGTGCAGCAGCGCCCCGTCGAGCCGCTGGTCGGACGACTCCAGCTTTCCCTTGTCGGCCTCGAACATGGCGATGTGGATCCTTCTCGTTGCCCGTCGAGCCGGTGCGCGGCGGGCGTATGCGTCTGAATGGCGCGCTGCAGGGCTCCGTCTCGCGACCGGAACCTGCGCTGCGCGCGTCGGTCTGGTTCAGTGGGTGATGTAGCCGGTGATCTCCAGCCCGTAGCCCGTCATGCTGGGCAGGCGGCGCGGATTGCCCATCAACTCCATGCGCTGCACGCCGCAATGGCGCAGGATCTGCGCGCCGATGCCATAGGTGCGCAGGTCGACGCGGCCGCGTTCCGGGCCGTGGCTGGCGCGTGCCGTGCCCTCGAACTGCGCCAGCAACTGCTCGGCGCTCTCGCCGCAGTTGAGCAGCACCGCCACGCCCCGGCCCAGTTGCGCGATGCGCGCCAGGCAGGCGTCCAGGCTCCAGGAGTGCATGGTGCGGCCGACTTCGAGCGCGTCGAGCACCGACAGCGGCTCGTGTACGCGCACCGGCACGCTGTCCTCGGCGCCCCACTGGCCGCGCACCAGTGCGATGTGCACGCCGCCGGCGGGCTTGTCGCGGAATGCGTGCGCGGTGAAGTTGCCATAGGCGGTCTCGATGCTGCGCGTGGCGACCCGCTGCAGCAGCGACTCGACCCGGCTGCGGTGTTCGATCAGGCTGGCGATGGTGCCGATCTTCAGCCCGTGTTCGGCCGCGAACAGTTGCAGATCCGGCAGGCGCGCCATCGTGCCGTCGTCCTTCATGACCTCGCAGATCACCGCCGCCGGGCTGCAGCCGGCCAGATGCGCGAGGTCGCAGCCCGCCTCCGTGTGGCCGGCGCGCATCAGCACGCCGCCGTCGACCGCCTGCAGCGGAAAGATGTGGCCGGGCTGGATCAGATCGGCCGCCCTGGCCTCGGGCGCGACGGCCGCCTGCACGGTGCGTGCGCGGTCGGCCGCCGAGATGCCGGTGCTCACGCCTTCGGCCGCCTCGATCGAGACCGTGAACGCGGTGCCCTTCTTGTCGCGGTTGTGCTGCACCATCGGCGGCAGTGCCAGCCGGGCGCAGCGCTCACGCGTCAGCGCCAGGCAGATCAGTCCGCGCCCGAAGCGCGCCATGAAGTTGATCGCCTGCGCTGTCACGTGGTCGGCGGCCAGGATCAGGTCGCCTTCGTTCTCGCGGTCCTCCTCGTCGACCAGGATCACCATGCGCCCGGCGCGCAGTTCGGCGACGATTTCTTCCACCGTGGAAACGGGAGCGGGGATGCGGCTGTTCATGGATGGCTTTCGGTAGGGGCAGGCGCCGCGCCGGCGTCGTGCGTCGCCTGGGAAGGCAGGGGGAGGCCGCTCGACAGCATGCGCTCGACGTAGCGCGCGATCAGGTCGATCTCCAGGTTGACTGGGCTGCCGCGCTGCAGCGTGCCCAGCGCCGTGTGCTGCAGCGTGTGGGGTATCAGGTTGATGCCGATCTCGCAGTCGTTTGCGCTGTCGTGCACCACGTTCACCGTCAGGCTCGTGCCGTTCACGGTCACCGAACCCTTGGTGGCCAGGAAGCGCGCCAGTGCGCGCGGCGCGGCGATACGCAGTTCCCGGCTCTCGCCCACCGGCTCGAACGCCGTCACGCGGCCGATCCCGTCGACGTGGCCGGTGACGATGTGGCCACCCAACCGGTCCTGCGCCCGCAGGGCTTTTTCCAGGTTGACCGGACCGGGGCGGTCGAGCCCGGCCGTCTTGTCCAGCGATTCGGCGGAAACCTCGATGGCGAAGCGGCTGGCGGCGGCGTCGAACCGGGTGACGGTCATGCATGCGCCATCGATCGCGATGCTGTCGCCGGCCGAGACGTCGTCCAGGTAGCCGGGCGGACAACTGATCTGCAGGCGCTTGCCGTGGGCCGCTGTCTCGCCCAGCGGCTCGACGGCGACGACGCGCCCCACGGCGGTGATGATGCCTGTGAACATCCGGGCATTTTAGGTGCGCCGCTGCACCGTGCCCGCTCAGAACTCCCAATGCCCCGCCACCCGGGCCAGCACGCGCAGGTCGGCGCCGACCATGGTGGTGGAGACGAATTCGAGCGCCGTGCTGTCCGCCAGCGCTGTGAATGGGCCGAGTTGCGCCATCGGGCGGCCCTGGCCGAGCAGCCGCGGGGCGAGGTACAGCAGCAATTCGTCCGCCAGGCCTGCGCGCAGCAGCGCGCCGTTGAGCGTGGCGCCGGCTTCGACGTGCACTTCGTTCGTTTCCTTGCGCGCCAGGTCGGCCAGCAGGGCTTGCAGGTCGACCCTGGGCATGCCATCGGCGCTCGGGCCCGGCATCCGCACCACCTGGGCGCCACGCGCCGCGAGTGCCTGCTCGCGCTGCGCGTCCACCTGGGCCGCGTACAGGGTGACGCTGCGCGCGGGATCGAACAGCCTTGCCGTGGGCGGGGTCTGCAGGCGGCTGTCCACCACCGCCAGCCGTGGCTGGCGCGCAGCGTCGGGCAGGCGCACGTCCAGCCGCGGGTCGTCGGCGCGCACGGTGCCGCCGCCGGCGAGCAGCACGTCGGCGCGCGCGCGCCAGTGCTGGCCGTCCGCGCGCGCGGCCTCCGAGGTGATCCACTGGCTGGCGCCGTTGTCCAGCGCGGTGCGCCCGTCGAGCGAGGCCGCAATCTTCAGCCGCACCCAGGGTGTCTGGCGCAGCATGCGGCTGAAGAAGCCGATGTTGAGCGCGCGTGACTCGGCGCCACCGGGGCCCAGCGTGACGGTGATGCCGGCCGCGCGCAACCGCGCCAGGCCCTGGCCGGCCACGTGTGGGTTCGGGTCTTGCAGGCTCGCCACGACATGCGCCACCCCGGCGTCGATCAGCGCATCGCAGCACGGGCCGGTGCGCCCGTGGTGTGCGCAGGGCTCGAGCGTCACGTACGCCGTTGCGCCGTGGGTCGCGTGTCCGCGCGCCTGTGCGTCGCGCAGTGCCATCACCTCGGCGTGCGCGCCGCCGATCGCCTGGGTATGGCCCTGGCCGAGCAGTTGGCCGTCGCTGCCGATCAGCACGCAGCCGACCCGCGGATTGGGCTCGGACAGGCCGACCGAGCGCTGGGCCAGTGCCAGTGCCTGGCGCATGGGTTCGGAGGGATCGGAGTCTTTCAGCGTCATGGTCGGGCGGCAAGGTGTGGTCCCGGGGGGCAAAAGGCAAGACCTGACCCCACAGGATACAGCCGTGCAAATGTCACGCGAATCGGCGGTTCGCGCGCGCGGTGTGCCGTTCAGCGGCCGATTCGCGCCATTCGTCGGATGCGCCCGTGCGTGGCGTCATGGCTGCGCTAGCCTGTGCGGCATGAACCATGGCCACTCCCACGCGCATGACGCCCACGGCCCGACGCGGGCCGGCGGCTTCACCATCATCGAGGTCATCATGGTGGTGGCCATCGGCGCCATCCTGGCGGCGGTCGCGGTGCCCTCGATGCGCGAACTGCTCAACACCACGCGCCAGACTTCGGCCGTGGGCCTGCTCGTGAGCGACCTGAACCAGGCGCGCGGTGAGGCCATCAAGCGCAACGCGCGCATGCTGGTGTGCCGGCGCAACGCCGCGGGCGACGACTGCGTCGCCAGCGCGGCGGCGTCGGTCGACTGGGGTGCCGGCTGGGTGGTGTGCATCGAGGGTGCGCTGGTCGAGCATTGCGCTGCTACCAGCGCCGCCAACCCGAAC
>JBDHRZ010000177.1:0-6265 GCA_039807845.1 Rhodoferax sp. | reverse complement strand
ACAGCGGCGACATCACCACGCTGGCCGGCGCGAAGGCGATCCTGCAGGCGACGCTGGCGCGCTTCGGCGACGTGCAGGTGCTGGTGAACAACGCCGGCGTGCTGCGCGACCGCATGTTCCTCTCGCTCACCGAGGACGACTGGGACACCGTGATGCGCGTGCACCTGCGCGGCCACTTCTGCATGGCCAGCGTGTTCGGGCGGCGCTGGCGCGACCAGAAAAAAGCGGGTGTCGCAGTCGATGCGCGCATCATCAACACCAGTTCGAGCGCCGGACTGCATGGCTCGGTGGGGCAGAGCAACTACGCGGCGGCCAAGGCGGGCATCGCGGCCCTCACGCTGGTGCAGGCGGTGGAGCTGGCGCGCTACGGCATCACCGTCAACGGCCTGGCACCGGCGGCGCGTACCGCGATGACCGAGGGCGCGATGCCCGAGTTGGTGAAGAAGCCCGCGCACGGGTTCGACCTGTGGGATCCGATGAACGTGGCCTCCATCGTGGTGTGGCTGGGCAGCACGCAGTCGGCGCACGTGACCGGGCACTGTTTCGAGGCGCGCGGCGGCGAGCTCGCCATCGCCGAGGGCTGGCACGGCGGGGCGCCGATCGACAAGGGGGCGCGCTGGGATCCGGCCGAACTCGGTCCGGCGGTGGATCGGTTGATCGCCCAGGCTCGTCCGGCGCAGAAGGTCTGGGGTACCTGAAGCGCACCATGGACCTGACCCCGACCGAGGACCAGCGCCTGATCGCCGAGAGCGCCGAGGCGTTCCTCGGCACGGCGTGCCCGATCGCCACCGTGCGCCGGCACGCCGAGCAGGGCGACGGCTTCGATGCCACGCTCTGGCAGGGCCTGGCCGATTTGGGATGGTGCGGACTGCGGCTGCCCGAAGCGGTGGGTGGGCTCGGGCTCGGCTGGGTCGAGCAGGTGCTGCTGCACGAGCAACTCGGCCGCCACCTGGCCTGCGTGCCGTTCCTCGAGAGCGTGGCGCTGTCGACCGGTGTGTTGCAGTCGTGCCCGGCGCAGCCGGCGATCGAGGTGCTCTGGCCAGCACTTGCGCGGGGCACGCTGCGGCTGGCCTGCGCGCTGCCGCCGCTCGCATTGCCAGTCAGCGTGCGCAGCACGCCCGCCGGTTTCGTGCTCGATGGCTGCTGGCAGCGCGTGGGCGCCGCTGCACAGTCCGACCGGCTGCTGCTGCCCGCGCGCGACGAAGACGGCGTGCTCCATCTGCTGCTCGTTTTCCATGACGCACCGGGCCTGGTGTGCACGTCGCTTCCCGCGGTGGACGGCACCCGGCCGTGCGCCGAGTTGACGGCTACCGGTGTCTGTGTGCCGAAGGCGCACTGTCTCGTCAGTGGCACGGCGGCCCAGGTGGTGCTCTCGCGCGCGCGCTGCCTGGCGGCGATCGCGCTGGCGGGCGAGCAGATCGGTTGCGCGCAGGCGGCGTTCGACCGCACGCTGGCCTATGTGCTGCAGCGGCATCAGTTCGAGCAGCCGATCGCGCGCTTTCAGGCGATCAAGCACCGGCTGGCCGGGCTGCTCGTGCAACTCGAGACGGCGCGCTCGGCGGTCTACGGCGCCGCCTGCCTGGCCGACACCAGTCCCGACGACGCCACGCTGCTGCTGCACGCGGCGCAGGCGCGCGAGGCGGCGGCCGAGGCGGCGCTGGCCGGCACGCGCGAGGCGATCCAGCTGCACGGAGGGGTGGGCTTCACCTGGGAGTTCGACCTGCACCTGTTCCTGCGCCGTGCGCAGGTCGACAGCCAGTCGCTGGGTGCGCCGGCGTGGTGGTGCGAGCAGGTCGCGGCGCAACTGCTCGATGTGGAGTTGGCGGCATGATCCCGCGCCGCGCCAGCGGAGTTGCGTCTCAGCGTGCGCTCGCGCATCGGCGCACCGGGAGGGCCGCGTGAACCTGCGCGAGACGCCCGAAGCGCAGGAGTTCCGCGCCGAGGTGCGCTGCTGGATGCTGCGTCACCTGAGCGGGGAATTCGCGGCGCTGCGCGGTGTGGGGCCGGTCGGCTCGCAAGGCTACGACGTGGCGCTGGTGAAGCGCTGGGAGGCCCGCCTGGCCGAACACGGCTGGATCGGGCTCGACTGGCCGCGCGAGCACGGCGGGCGCGCGCTGCCGCTGTCGCTGCAGATGGTGTTCCACGAGGAGTATGCGCGCTGCGGCGGGCCGTGGCGCCTCGGCCACATCGGCGAGACGCTGCTGGCGCCCACGCTGATCGCGCTCGGCACGCCCGAGCAGCAGCGCCGCTTCCTGCCCGGTATCCGCCACGCACGCAGCTACTGGGCGCAAGGGTATTCGGAGCCGGGTGCGGGTTCCGACCTGGCGGGCATTCGCACGCGCGCCACGCGCGACGCGCGCAGCGGCGAGTGGGTGCTGCACGGGCAGAAGGTCTGGACCTCCTGGGCGCATGAGTCCAACTGGATCTTCGTGCTCGCGCGCAGCGAGGCGGGCGACGCGCAGCGCCCGCGCCACGCCGGCATGGTGTTCCTGCTGGTGCCGCTGGCGCAGCCGGGGGTGGAAATCCGCCCGATCCGCCAGATCACCGGCAGCGCCGAATTCAACGAAGTTTTCTTCGACGGCGCCCGCACCGAGGGTTCGCTGCACGTGGGCGAACCCGGGCGGGGCTGGCAGGTCGCGATGCATCTGCTGGGAGCCGAGCGCGGCGCCTCCACGCTGGGCCAGCAGGCGGCGTTCCGGCGCGAGTTCGAGCAAATCGTCGCACTGGCGCGGCGCAACGGCGCGGCACGCGATCCACTCTTGCGCCAGCGCATCGCCCGGGCGGCGCTGGGTCTGCAGACGCTGCGCAGCCATGCGCTGCGCGTGTGCGGCGAGGCGGCACCCGCGCGTGCCGTGGCGGTGTCCAAGTACGCCTGGTCGAACTGGCGCCGTGCACTGGGCGAACTGGCGATGGACGTCCTCGGCCCGGACGCGGCGGTCGCGCGCGCCGATGCCCAGCACGCGGCGCTGCGCCAGTTGTGGCTCTCCAGCCGCGCCGATACCATCTACGCCGGCAGCAACGAGATCCAGTGCAACCTGATCGCCGAGCGGGTGCTCGGCATGCCGCGCTGACCTGCTGCCTGTACCGTCATGGAACCTGCTGCTCCCCGTCCTTGCGAACCAGGCTTCGTCGTCTCCCAGGTGGCCTGGCCATCTGCCACGCCGGCGCTGCCGATCGGCGCACTGCCGCAGACACTGCCGGCGCTGTTGCGCCAGGCCGCCGCACACTGGGGCGCGCGGCGCGCGATCGTGGACGGTGACGTGGTGCTGGGTTACGACGCGGTGCTCGCCAACAGCCTGCGCGTGGCCCGTGCCCTGGTGGCGCTGGACGTGCAGCCGGGCGACCGCGTCGCGCTGTGGGCGCCCAACGTGCACGAGTGGATCCTGGCCGCCTGCGGCATCCACGCCGCCGGCGCGGTGTTGCTGCCGCTCAACACCCGGCTCAAGGGGCCCGAGGCGGCCGACATCCTCGCGCGCAGCCGTGCCTGCGTGTTGCTGTGCATTGGCCAGTTCCAGGGCCAGTATTACCCGGCGCTGCTCGATGGCCAGCGCAGCCCTGCGCTGCGCCACCTGGTCGTGCTGCGCGGCGCGCTCGATCCCGCGCACGCCCAGGCCGGGGACCTGGATTGGAACGGTTTTCTGGCACGCGGCGCCGCGGTCGATGCGCCGGTGGTCGAGGCGCGCTCGGCGGCGCTGGACGCCGGCAGCGTCTCCGACCTGATGTTCACCTCGGGCACGACCGGGCGGCCCAAGGGCGTGCTCGCTTGTCACGGGCCGACGATCCGCGCGTTCGCGGCCTGGTCGGACGTGGTGGGCCTGCGCGAGGACGACCACTACCTGATCGTCAATCCGTTCTTCCACACCTTCGGCTACAAGGCCGGCTGGGTGGCCGCGTTCCTGCGCGGTGCCACCGTGTTCCCGATGCAGGTGTACGACGCCGGCCAGTTGCTCGCGTGCATCGCGCGCGAGCGCATCAGCTTCCTGCCCGGGCCGCCGACGGTCTACCTGGGCCTGCTCGCGCATCCGGAACTGGCGCGGCACGACCTCTCCTCGCTGCGCTCGGCGGTGACGGGGGCCTCCACCGTGCCGCCGGTGCTGATCCGGCGCATGCGCGAGGAGCTCGGCATCCGCAACGTGACCACCGCCTACGGCCTGACCGAGTGCGGCGGCTGCGCGACCGTCAACGAGCCCGGCGACAGCGTGGAGACGGTGGCGCTCACCTGCGGCCACCCGATCCCGGGCACCGAGCTGTGCTGCGTGGATGCCCAGGGCCAGGTGGTGCCGGTGGGCGAACCCGGCGAGGTGCTGCTGCGCGGCTACCACGTGATGAAGGGCTACTTCGAGGACGAGGCCGCCACCCGCGCGATCATCGACGCGCAGGGCTGGCTGCACACCGGCGACATCGGCGTGCTCGATGCACGCGGCTACCTGCGCATCACCGATCGACTCAAGGACATGTACATCGCGGGTGGCTTCAACTGTTATCCCGCAGAGATCGAGCGCGTGCTCAGCGAGCACCCGGCCATCGCCCAGGTTGCGGTGGTAGGGGTACCCGATGCGCGCATGGGCGAGGTGGGCTGCGCCTGCGTGATGCTGCGGCCCGGTACGAACCTGGATGCCGCGGACCTCATCGACTGGTCGCGTGCACGCATGGCCAACTACAAGGTGCCGCGCCACGTGCTGCGCATGGAGGCGTTTCCGATGAACGTCGCCAACAAGGTACTCAAGCGTGACCTGGCGGCGCTGGCACGCGCGCAGTTGCAACCGGGACCCGGCGATGACGCCCGTTGAACCTGCCAGCGCTTTCCAGGTTGAAGGAACGGAAGCACGCGCGCGACCACGCCGCGCAAGAGCGACGACAGGGGACTGCCGTGACATCTGATGAAGTGGCCGCGCTGTCGGCCCGTCTGCAACGCGTCGAGGACCAGTTGGCGATCTACCAGGTGATCAGCGCCTACGGGCCGGCGGTGGACAGCTGCGACATGGACGCGCTGGCGCGCGCCTGTGCGGCCGACGCCTGCTACGAGATTGCGGACGTCGGCAGCGCGCGCGGCTGGGACGCGGTGCGCGCGCTGTTCGACGCGCCCATGCACCGCACGCTGGTGCAGGGTGGCTGCGCACACGTCGCCTCGCTGCCGCACGTGCGCATCGACGGCGCGCGCGCGGTCGCCACGCACTACACGCAGGTGCTCGCGCACCAGCAAGATGGCGGCTTCCACTGCGTGCGCCTGAGCGCGCACCGCTGGGAACTCGAGCGTGGAGCGCAAGGCTGGGTGATGAAGCACCGGCGTACCGCGATGCTGGACGGCAACGCGCTGGCGCAGGAACTGTTGCGCGCGCATGCGCGCGGGCCCGGGGGCACGGACGCTTCAGGCGCTTGAAGTTCTTGCGGACGGTGCCGCAGACCTCGCCGACAGGCGGGGGCAATTCATCTCATCGCAGGCTCATCCAAGCGACAGATCCCCCAGGACCAGCCGCACCAGCATGGTCTGGCGCGTGACGCCGGTCTTGGAGAAGATCGAGCGCAGGTGTGCCCGGGCGGTGTTCTTGCGGATGTCGAGTTCGTCCGACGCCTCGTCCAGCGTCAGGCCATTGGCGAGCTTGAGCGCGAGCGCGGACTCGGCCGCGGTGAGTTCGTAGAGCGTGCGCAGGATTTCGTGTGAGCCTTCCGCCTTGCGCTCCGGATCGCGGATCATCACCGCCACCGTGGGCCGGCGCTTGCCCTCGACCCAGACGTTGTGCGGGATGGCGCGCACCACCAGCCCGAGCCGTGTACGGCCGGATGGGCGGGTGATGGCCATGGCTTCGGCAATCGCCGGCTTGCGCCGTTTGGCCAGTGCGAGCGACTCGGTGATCAGCCGCTGCAGACGACGATGTTCCTGTTCGTAGCGTGGGCGCAGCGTGTCGCCCACCTGGGTGAGGCCATCGTCTTCGGCCAGGATCTCGCGGGCCGAACGACTGACCTTGAGGATGGCGCCCGTCTCGTCGAGGATCACCATGCCCATCAGCATGCGGTCGACCGTGCCGGCATAGAGTTCGCGCTCTGACACCAGCGCATCATTTTGCGAGTGCCAGAGCACGGCCTGCTTGAGGTGCGGGATCAGCATGGCCAGCAGCGCGCGGTCGCGCGGCGAGAAGCGCGGCGCGTCACCCGGGCGGCAGACGCGGAAGTGGCAGCCGATGTTGGTGCCCGGCAGCACCGAGGGCGTGGCCTGCGGCCCGGCCTTGAAGTCGAAACCCAGCATCTGTCCGATGTTCTCGGGTTC
>JBDHRZ010000176.1:0-6269 GCA_039807845.1 Rhodoferax sp. | reverse complement strand
GCCTGATGTACGTGGCCATCACGCGCGCGAGAAAGCGCCTGTACCTGAGCCACGCGCAGACGCGCATGCTGCATGGCCAGACGCGCTACAACCTGCGCAGCCGTTTTCTGGACGAATTGCCCGAGGAGGTGCTCAAGTGGATCACGCCGCAGCGCGGTGGCTTTGCCTCGATTGCTCCTGTAATGAGAGCTGCTGGCGCCGACTGGACGGGCGCAACAGCCTTTTATGACCGTGGAAAACAGAAGACTGCGCCTGCCATGTCAGCGGGCGGCCCCGCCATTCGTGCCGGCATGGCGGTGTTCCACAACAAGTTCGGCGAAGGCCGCGTGCTGGCGGTCGAGGGCAGCGGCGACGACGCACGCGCCCAAGTCAACTTTCCGCGTCACGGCGTCAAGTGGCTGGCGCTGGCGGTGGCCAAGCTGACGGTGGTGGAGTAGCGGCTGTGACGCCGCTCAGCCGAAGCTCGGCGTTTCGGTATCTTGCATGAACTGAGCGCGCAGGCTGCGCGCGCCGCCTGGTACTGGTCGTTGAAGCGCTGCACCAGCTCGCCCACGGGCGGCACGTCGTGCAGCACGCCGATGCCCTGGCCGCAACCCCAGACGTCCTTCCAGGCCTTGGCCTTGAAAGTGTCTTCGCGGCTGTCGAACTTCATGCGCGACGGGTCGGCTCCGGGCATGTCGTGCGGGTCCAGGCCGGCCGCCACGATGGACGGACCCAGGTAGTTGCCCCACACGCCGGTGAAGAAGTTGGTGTAGACGATGTCCTCGGCGCTGCCCTCCAGGATGGCTTGCTTGTACTCCGGCCGCGCGTGGGCTTCCTGGGTGGCGATGAAGGCCGAGCCGATGTAGGCGAAGTCGGCGCCCAGGGCCTCGGCCGCCAGGATCGAGGCGCCGTTGGCGATCGAGCCCGACAGCGCGATCGGCCCGTCGAACCAGGCGCGCGTCTCCTGCATCAGGGCGAAGGGCGACTGGCGCCCGGCGTGGCCGCCGGCGCCGGCGGCCACCAGGATCAGGCCGTCGGCGCCTTTTTCGATGGCCTTGTGCGCGAACTTCTGGTTGATGACGTCGTGCATCACCAGGCCGCCGTAGGAGTGGACGGCATCGTTGATCTCGGGCTGTGCGCCCAGCGACGTGATGACCAGCGGCACCTTGTATTTGACGCAGACCTCCATGTCGTGGTGCAGGCGGTCATTGGTCTTGTGCACGATCTGGTTGACGGCAAAGGGTGCCGAGGGCCGATCGGGGTGCTGCCGGTCGTGTTCGGCCAGCTCGCGGGTGATGCGCTCCAGCCACTCTTCCAGCATGTGGGCTGGGCGGGCATTGAGCGCCGGAAACGAGCCGATGATGCCGGCCTTGCATTGCGCGATGACCAGTTCCGGGTAGGAGACGATGAACATCGGCGAGGCGATCACCGGCAGGCGCACGCGCGCCTTGAGTTCCTGCAGTGTCATGAGAGCTCTTTCGTGGATGGATGGACGGGGCGTAGGGAGATCAGCGGCCCTTGAACTGGGTCGGGCGCCGCTGCAGGAAGGCGGCCACGCCTTCCTTGAAGTCCTCGCTGGCCACGATGCGCGCCAGCAGACGGTTGTTGCGAAAGTTCTCTTCCATCGGCCCTTTGGTCACCGTGCTCAGGGCCAGGGCCTTCATCGCCTGGATGACCAGCGGGGCGTTCTGGTTGATCTTTTCGGCCAGCGCCAGCGCGCGCTCGGTGGCGCTGCCGTCGGGCACGACCTCGTTGACCATGCCGATCTCGCGCGCCCGCGGCGCCGCCATGGGCTCGCCGGTCATGATCCACTGCAGGCCGGCCTTGTACTGCAGGCGTCCGGGGAAGCCACCCATCATGCCCTGGAAGGCACCCATGCGGCCTTCTGGATAGAGAAAGTAGGCGCTCTCGCCAGCGATCACCATGTCGGACAGCAGGCAGAACACTGCGGCATAGCCAATGGCTCCACCCTCGACCGCGGTGATGATCGGCTTGTCGCAGGTCACCGACAGGTTGGGCATGGCCAGCGGAGCTTGATTGACGGGCGGATCTTTCAGGTCGAGCCCAGCGGAAAAGAACGGGCCGGTTCCGGTGACGACGCAGCTCCACAGCTCGTCGTCGGTGACCAGGCGCTGCCAGGCTTCGTGCAGGCCCTGGGCCAGTTCGGGGTTCCAGGCGTTGCGCACCTTGGGGCGGTCGAGCGTCACGAGCAGCGTGCGCCCCTTGACTTCCAGTTTGATCATGTCTGCTCCTTGTCGGTCATGGGTGGGGGAGGGGTTCGATGGAGGTCAGCGCGCATCCAGCTCGGCCAGCACCTGCGCGGTGTGCTCGCCCAGGCCGGGCAGTCGGCCGGCCTCGCGCCGTACGCTGGCCAGGCCAAAGGGCAGGGCCGGCAGACGCACCGGCGCCGCGCGCCCAGCGGCCTGGACGTCGACGAACAGGTCCGCGCTGACGCCACCGCGGCCGGGCTGCACGTCGGCCATGGTGCGCACCACTCCGGCGACGATGCCGCCTTCGGTGAGCTTTTCCACCAGGGTCTCGGCGTCGAAGTGGCTCATGGCCTGGTGCAGCGCTTCGAGCAGAGCCGGGCGGTTGGCCACGCGTGCGGCGTTGCTGGCAAAGCGCTCGTCGGTCGCCAGTTCGGGCCGGCCGATGGTTTCGCACAGGCGCACGAAATGCGTCTGCATGTAGGCTGACAGGATGATCTGGCCCTGGTGCGTGGTGATGATGTCAGCTGCCGGCGCGACCAGCGGCTGGGCGTTGCCCTGGCGCAGTGGCACGGTGCCGGTCTGCTGGTACTGCGCCCAGGGCGCGGCCAGGGCGTAGACGGCGACGTCGATCAGGGTGACATCGACAAGGTCGCCGGCACCGGTCACGCCGCGCTGCAGCAGGGCCGCCAGCACCCCCATGGTCAGCATGTCGGAGGCCAGGATGTCGACCACGGTGAAGCCCACGCGGGTGGGATCCTGGGCCGGGTCGCCGTTCAGGCTCATCATGCCGCTTTCGGCCTGCGCCGCGGCGTCAAAACCGGGGCGACGGCTGAACGCGCCGCTGTGGCCAAAGCCGCTCACCCGGCCGTAGACCAGGCGTGGTGCCTCGGGGCGCAGCTGCTCGGCACCCAGGCCCACCTTCTCCAGCGCGCCGGGCCGGGTGTTGGCCAGCACCACGTCGCAGCTCAGTGCCAGCCGGCGCGCCTGCTGGCGCTGCCCCGCGTCCGCCAGGTCGAGCGCGACCGAGCGCTTGCCGCGGTTGTAGGCGCTGAACATCGGCCCGTAGGCGTCGGCCGACCAGCCGGCCTGGCGCGCCGCGTCGCCGCCGGGCGGCTCCAGCTTGATCACGTTGGCGCCCAGGTCGGACAGGATCTGGGCCGCGGCCGGGACCGCGATGAATTGCCCGATTTCCAGGATTCGCAAACCGGCCAGCGGCTTCTTGGCTCCGTGGGTGTTGATCATCTCTTGCTCCTTGCCTTGGCCAAACGGTCACCATTTGCTTGCAGCGGCCGCCCATCGCAGAAAAAACGGCACCACGACGGCCGGGCTGGTGCCCGTGCCCCTTGGTACCGAGCGG
This sequence comes from Rhodoferax sp., assembly GCA_039807845.1. Lineage (GTDB taxonomy): Bacteria > Pseudomonadota > Gammaproteobacteria > Burkholderiales > Burkholderiaceae_C > CAISIP01. Next base: position 2,720 of record JBDHRZ010000176.1, on the reverse strand, counting down.
TATTCAGATATGGATGTTGGCGCGCTTGATGACGTCGCCCCAACGCGCGCGTTGCCCTGTGATGAACTTCGACAGATCGTCCGACGACCAGGGCTTGAGCGGTTCCAGGCCAAAGTTCCTGGCGGCCTGGAGGTATTTTTCGGACGAAAGGGCGGCGTCCACCGCGGACTTGATCCGGGCCCGTACGTCCGGCGGCAGGCCCTTGGGCGCGACGAGGCCGGCCCAGACGATGGCCGAGTCGAAGGCCGGATAGCGCGCATCGATGGTCGGTACCTCGGGCAGCAGGGCAAAGCGCTGCGGGCTGGTCACCGCAATCGGGCGCAGCTTGCCGGCCTGGATGTGGGGCAGGGCGCTGGTCGGGGTATCGAACATCATGTCGACCACGCCGCTCATGACGTCGATCAGGGCCTGGCTGCTGCCCTTGTACGGCACGTGGGTCATCTTGATGCCGGCGATCTCCTGCAGCCGCTCGAAGGCCAGCTGGTATACCCCGCCAACGCCGACCGAGGCAAAGCTCAGTTGGTTCGGGTTGGCTTTGGCGCGCGTGATCAGATCGTCGAAATCCTTGATGGCGGACTTGGGCGACACCACGGCGATCAGCGGGGAGACGCTGAGCATCTGCACCAGATCCAGATCCCGGTCGGCGTTGTAGGGAATGTCCTTGTAGAGGAACTGGTTGGTCACCAGGGTGCCGGGCGTGGCCACCAGCAGGGTGTAGCCGTCGGGCTTGGCCCGGGCGACCTGCTGCGCGCCGATGATGGTGCTGGCGCCCGGCTTGTTCTCGATGATCACCGGCTGGCCCAGGGTGCGCGTCATGTCTTCGGCGACGATGCGCGCGATGGTGTCGGTCGGTCCGCCAGCGGTGAAGGGCACCACCAGGGTGATCGGGCGTTCCGGATAGCCGGCCGACCAGGCAGCGCCAGGCAGGGCGCTCGCAGCCATGGCCAGACTGGTGGCCAGCAGCTGGCCGAGGTGGGTGCGACGTTTCATGGCTTGGGTCTCCGGTTCGGGGTTGGCGGATATCACTGGATTCGGCCGCGGATTCGGTCTTGATCGCCGTCATGCAGGGCGATTTGCTGCGGTGCGAGGCGCGTGTTCAGAGCTGATCCGATGCAGAGTCTAGGGAAGAATTGATCACATTGGTCTATATGGCTATAGACTTAACCAATGAATATCACCTTGGTTCAGATGCGTGCATTTCTTGCGCTGGCCGAGTCGCTCAGCTTCACCCGAGCGGCCGACAGTCTTGGGGTGACCCAGCCCACACTGAGCGCTGCCATCCGCAATCTGGAGGCGGCGATTGGCGGCAAGCTGTTCGACCGCGACACGCGCAAGGTGGCCCTCACCGTGCTCGGTCTCGACTGCCAGCGACTGGCTCGGCAACTGCTCGACGAAGTCGATCGCGTCGAAGTCCAGTTGCGCAGCCACGTGCTGGGTCGGCGTGGCACGGTGCGCATTGCGGCGCCGGCCAACCTATATCCGGGTCTGCTGCTGCCAGGCCTGCTGGCCTTCCGCAAGGCGCATCCGGGCGTGCGGCTGGAGTTCGCGGACGTCACCAGCGACGAGGCCGTGCATCGCCTGCGCCTGCATCAGGCGGATTTGGCCATTGGCGTGCGCGTCGTCAAGGAAACGGATCTGCGCTCGCGCCCGCTGGGCCCCTACCCCTACGCGGCGATCTTGCCTGAAGCCCATCCACTGGCCGATCGGCGCGCCATTCGCTGGCGTGACATCCAAGCGGAAGACGTCGTGGTGCTGCAGGCGCGTGATTCGCTCACCGTCCGCATCGCGCGCGCGCTGGGTGAGGCAGGTGTCACGCCGCAGGCGGCATACCGCGTCAACGAGTTGTCGACTGCGGCGGGCCTCATCCATGGCGGCTTCGGCATTGGCCTGATGGGTTATTGGTCCGCGCATCACATATTGAAGCCGGGTTTCGTGATCCGCCTGCTCACGGAACCGTCATTCAACGGCGTGATCAGTTTGCTGACCTTGCCCAGCATCGAACCGCCATCTCAGGTGCGCCAGCTGCAGGATGCCCTGCGACGTCATGCGCCCGTGTTGCCGCGGTTGTAGGAGAAGTCGCCACCTGGGGTCGCCTGTGATCGAGCGGTGATTGACGCGCCGCTGTCGCAGGCGGCCCGCATGCGCTGTACCTGCCGCGCGATGTCGTGTCCCTGAGTGCGCACAGCCAGGCGTCGTCGTGGGACCTATCCGGGCAGTGCTTGCCGCCATCGCAAGTCGGTTGCAGTGCACGGACGACGGCTCTGTCCGGGACCCGATGTCTCCCATGAACGATCGGCAGCCGTGGGTGATGCGTGCGGTCGGTTCGCCCAGGCCGCGCATGAACATCGAGCGGCGCGGGCACGCCGCACGGCCAGACGCGCTACAACCAGTCGCTTTTTCGACGAGTTGCCGCCCGAGGCGCGCTCCACTGGATCGCGCCGTCAAGGATTCAGCGGAGCCCGGCCATAGCCGCCACTGGCATCCGCGTGGGCGCGCAGGTGTTTCACAACAAGGTCGGCGAAGGGCGCCTGCTGGTACTGTGGTGGCCAGGCTGACGCTGATGGAACGGGGCGTTACCCAGCGGTCCACCAGCCGCTGCCGCAAGCCGCCTGAAGGCGCTGCACCCAGGGCGCGATGTCATGCCCCTGCGCTTGCAGCCAAGCGTCGTCGTAGTAAGTGTCGAGGTAACGCTCGCCACCGTCGCAGGCCAGCGTGACGAT
>JBDHRZ010000175.1:0-6276 GCA_039807845.1 Rhodoferax sp. | reverse complement strand
CATGGCGATCAGCGCGGTGGCCATCGGCAACAAGGGCCTGGGTTTCCTGAGCCGGATCGGGGCCCGGACGGTGGCGCACGCGACCCAGCTTGGCGACACGCCGCGGCTGGACAAGCTGATCGGGCCGGTCAAGGTGCTGCTCGATGCCTACGCCAAGGGCGAGATCAGCGCCGTGTATCTCAGCTACACGCGCTTCATCAACACCATGAAGCAGGAGCCGGTGTTCGACACGCTGCTACCCCTGTCGGCGGCCCGCATGGAGGCCGAAGCCAGGGCGAGCGGCCCGCAGGCGTCATGGGACTACCTCTACGAGCCCGACGCGCAGTCGGTGATCGACGACCTGCTGGTGCGCTACGTCGAGGCGCTCGTCTATCAGTCCGTGGCGGAGAACATGGCCTCGGAGCAATCGGCTCGCATGGTGGCGATGAAGGCGGCCACCGACAACGCCGGCAACGTGATCGATGAGCTCAAGCTGGTCTACAACAAGACCCGCCAGGCCGGCATCACGAAGGAACTATCAGAAATCGTGGCCGGTGCGGCCGCGGTTTGAACCCGAATCAATCAGTTGGAGCGAGAAAATGGCGCAAGACAATTCGGCCGTGAACGCAGGCGTACAGGGAAAGATCGTCCAGTGCATCGGTGCCGTGGTGGACGTGGAGTTTCCGCGTGACCGCATGCCCAGGATCTACGATGCCCTCAAGATGGACGGCTCCGCGCTGACGCTGGAGGTGCAGCAGCAACTCGGTGACGGCGTGGTGCGCACGATCGCGCTGGGCTCCTCCGACGGCCTGCGCCGCGGCATGGTGGTGCGCAACACGTCCAGCCCGATCACGGTGCCGGTCGGCCCGGCCACGCTGGGGCGCATCATGGACGTGCTCGGCACGCCGATCGACGAGCGCGGCCCGGTGGCGGCGACGCAGACCGCGTCCATCCACCGCAAGGCGCCGGTCTACGACGAACTGAGTCCCTCGCAGGAACTGCTGGAGACCGGCATCAAGGTGATCGATCTGGTGTGCCCGTTCGCCAAGGGCGGCAAGGTCGGCCTGTTCGGCGGTGCCGGCGTGGGCAAGACCGTGAACATGATGGAGCTCATCAACAACATCGCCAAGGCGCACAGCGGCCTGTCGGTGTTCGCCGGTGTGGGCGAGCGCACGCGCGAGGGCAACGACTTCTATCACGAGATGATGGACTCCGGGGTGGTGAACAGCGCCAACCTGGGCGAGTCGAAGGTGGCCATGGTCTACGGCCAGATGAACGAGCCCCCGGGCAACCGCCTGCGCGTGGCGCTCACCGGGCTGACCATCGCCGAGTCGTTCCGCGACGAAGGCAAGGACGTGCTGTTCTTCGTCGACAACATCTACCGCTACACCCTGGCCGGTACCGAAGTGTCCGCCCTGCTGGGCCGCATGCCGTCCGCCGTGGGCTACCAGCCGACGCTGGCCGAGGAGATGGGCCGGCTGCAGGAGCGCATCACCTCGACCAAGGTCGGCTCGATCACCTCGATCCAGGCGGTGTACGTGCCCGCGGACGACCTGACCGACCCCTCGCCCGCCACCACGTTCGCGCACCTGGACTCCACCGTGGTGCTGTCGCGCGACATCGCCGCGCTGGGCATCTACCCGGCGGTGGATCCGCTCGACTCCACCAGCCGCCAGCTCTCCCCGCTGGTGGTGGGTGAGGAACACTACAACACCGCGCGCGCCGTGCAGGGCACCTTGCAGCGCTACAAGGAGCTGCGCGACATCATCGCGATCCTGGGCATGGACGAACTGGCGCCGGAAGACAAGCTGGCGGTGGCGCGTGCGCGCAAGATCCAGCGTTTCCTGAGCCAGCCGTTCCACGTGGCCGAGGTGTTCACCGGCACGCCCGGCAAGTACGTTTCGCTCGCCGAGACCATTCGCGGCTTCAAGATGATCGTCAACGGCGAATGCGACCACATGCCCGAGCAGGCGTTCTACATGGTCGGCACCATCGACGAAGCGTTCGAGAAGGCCAAGAAGATGGCCTGAGGGCCGCAACCGGGCTGCCCGTGAACGAAAGGAAGACAGATGGCAACGATGCGTGTTGATGTGGTCAGTGCCGAGGAGTCGATCTTCTCGGGCGAGGCCAGGTTCGTCGCGCTGCCGGGCGAGGTCGGCGAACTCGGCATCCTGCCGCGCCACACGCCCTTGATCAGTCGCATCAAGGCCGGTTCGGTGCGCATCGAGATGGAGGACGGCTCCGAGGAGTTCGTGTTCGTCGCCGGCGGCATCCTCGAGGTGCAGCCCGACGGCGTCGCGGTGCTGTCGGACACCGCCGTGCGTGGCAAGGACCTGGACGACGAGAAGGCCAACCGGGCCCGGCTCGCCGCGGAAGATGCGCTCAAGAACGCCAAGAGCGAACTCGACATCGCCAAGGCCCAATCGGAACTGGCCATCATGGCGGCGCAGATCGCGGCATTGCGCAAGTACCGCCAGAAGCGCTGAGCGTCGCCACCGCCGCGAGCGACCGACGGGCAACCCGCTGCACCGCGCTCGGCCAGGGGCTTTTCGTTGGCGTCGTGCGTCGCCGTGGCACCACGCGCGGAGAGCGCCCCCAGCCCTTGCTTCGCCAGGCCCCCCGAGGATGTGCGAGCAAACTCGGGAGCGACCCGGCGTTTTCTCAGCCCAATACCGGCTGGTCGGGCAGCTCGTTGGCCCCGGCGTGATCCGTGGACGGGAAATGGGCCATCAGTGCGGTCGAGACCTCGGTCAGCGCCTGCGTCAGGCCGTCCTCGAAGCGATCCGCCGCAAACGCTTGTCCCATGCGTTGCACCATGGCGTGCCACTGGTCGGCGCCGACCTTTCGGTCCAGCCCGCGGTCGGCCACCAGTTCGATCTGGCGTTCGGACAGCAGCAGGTAGATCAGCACCCCGTTGTTGCGCTCGGTGTCCCAGACCCGCAGGTGGCCGAACATCGTGGTGGCCCGCTCGCGTACCAGTTCTGCCAGCGCAACCCGGTGCCTGAAGTGGCGCCACAGGTAGGACAACGGCAGCGCCGACTCGACGTAGATGCGGATCTCCCCGCTGTGGCGCGCCTCGCTGGCGCTGACGCGCTGGCGCAGGCGTTCCTGCATCGCGGCATCGATCACGCGCCGGGTGTCGGCTTCGTCGTTCCAGCGATGGCGAAGCAGGACTGCGAGCCGACTCCAGAACCCGGCGGACGTCACCTTACCAGCGCCCGGATGCACCGCCACCCCCGAAATTGCCGCCACCGCCGGAACTGAAACCGCCGCCACCGCCGGACCCGAAACCCCCGCCGCCCGACCAGGTGCCGCCGGGCATGCCGCTACCGAACCTGCCACGTCCGCCGCGTCCGGACAGGAACACCGCTGACAGCAGGGCGTAGACCAGCGCGGCGACGCCGGCCAGCAGCGCGATCAGGATGCTCGTGCTGACGACGAACGCGACCAGGCCCACTCCGGCGCCGGTAGCCAGGGCACCGAGCTTGCGGCCGAAAATCCCGCGCAGGATGGCCGAGGCGATCGGTAGTGCGAACAGCGCGAATACCAGCAGGTCGCTCCAGTCGCCCATCCGCCTCAGGCCCGGGCTCGGCTGCGCCGCCGGTGGCGGCAAGCCTTCGCCGGCGATCAGCGTGGCAATCTGCTCGACACCGGCGTTCAGGCCGGCAGCGAAATCGCCGCGCTGGAAGCCGGGCGTGATGGCGCCGTCGATGATGCGCCGGGCCATGAGGTCGGGGATCGCGCCTTCGAGGGTCTTGGCAACTTCGATGCGCAGCGTGCGATCATTCTTCGCCACGATCAGCAGCACACCGTCGCCCACGTCGCGGCGGCCGATCTTCCAGGCGTTGGCGACCCGGTTGGCGTAGCTGGCGATGTCCTCGGGTGTCGTGGTCGGCACCATCAGCACCACGACCTGGGCGCCATGTTTGTCTTCCAGTGCCTTCAGGCGTTGTTGCAGGGCGTCGATTTCGCCCGTGTTCAGCGTGCCGGTCTGGTCGATCACGCGCGCGCTGAGCGCGGGTACCGGCAACACGGCTTGCGCCTGCGCCACGGTCGGCCACGCCAGCACGGCCAGCACGGCCAGCACAGCCGGCAGAGCCAAGGCGAGCAGCCAGTGCAGCCACGTGCCGCCGAGTCGGCTCCACTGCGAGGCGCCGAGCCCGGTGGCGCGCATCAGGCAGCCCTCCGTGCTGCGCACTGCGCGGTTGGGACCTCGGGGACAGACCGTAGCGCCGCGCAGCGGTGCGGAGCTCTGCCCCCGACACCTCTTAGCTGTCCGGCTGTTCGCCTTGGGAGCGGCCCGGCGGTGGTCAAGGGATTTTCCTCCGTGCTGCGCACTGCGGGGCCGAGCGCCTTGGGAGCGGCCCGGCGGCGCTCCTCCCTCGTGCGGTCGCCATGCGCATGTCACTTCTTGCCGAAGTCCACCGTGGGCGGGGTGGAGATCTGCGCCTCGTTGGCCACCGCGAAGGTCGGCTTGGGCTGGTAGCTGAACGCCATCGCGGTCAGGTTGGTCGGGAAACTGCGCGCCAGCACGTTGTAGGCCTTGATCGCTTCGATGTAGCGGTTGCGCGCCACCGTGATGCGGTTTTCCGTGCCTTCGAGCTGCACCCGCAGATCCGAAAACGCCTGGTTCGCCTTCAGGTTCGGGTATTGCTCCACCGTCACCATCAGGCGGCTGAGCGCACCGCTGAGTTCGCCCTGGGCGGCCTGGAACTTCTGGAACGCCGCCGGATCGTTCAGCGTCTCGGGTGTGACCTGGATCGACGTCGCCTTGGCGCGCGCCTCGATCACCTTGGTCAGGGTATCCTGCTCGAACGCCGCCTCGCCCTTGACCGTGGCCACGATGTTGGGCACCAGGTCGGCACGGCGCTGGTACTGGTTGAGCACCTCGCTCCAGGCCGACTTGGCCTGTTCATCGAGGCGCTGGAACTCGTTGTAGCCGCAGCCACTCAGCGCAAGGACAGCGATCAGGGCGACAAACCAGCGTTTCATGAAATCCTCTCGCAAAGCTTCGGCAATGCGGCGCACCATGCGACGCAGGCAGCGACGGTAGCACAAGGTGGGTGCGCCAGGCGGCGGGTTCAAGCCACGCGCAGTGGCAATCGATCGGCGGCACAATTGCCGTCGCCGCGGTTCCTGCCCCGACGTTCACCCCGACGGCGTGTCCATGACCCCCTTCGCCATCGATACAGCGGCGCGCTGCCGCGTGCAATCCGGTTGCCGCCGCTGATGCAGTACCGGTCCCCGCTCTGGCTGCCGGGCGGCAACCTGCAGACCATCTGGCCGGCGCTGTTCGCACGGCGCGTGCGCGGCCAGGTGCCGGCCTACCGGCGTGAGCGCTGGAGCACGCCGGATGACGATTTCATCGACGTGGACTGGATCGATCCACCACCCGACGCTGCACGGGCGTTCCAGTCGGCAGGCGAGCGCGCGCCGCCACTGATCGTGTTGTTTCATGGGCTCGAGGGCTCCTCCGCGAGCCACTATGCGCAGGCGTTCGCCGGCCGCGGCCGCGAGCGCGGGCTGGCACTTGCCGTGCCCCATTTCCGTGGCTGCAGCGGCGAACTCAACCGGGCGCCGCGGGCCTACCATTCGGGCGACCACGCCGAGATCGACTGGATCCTGCGCCGCTGCCGCGCCTGGTCGGGTGCGCCGGTGCTGGCCGTCGGCGTATCCCTGGGCGGCAACGCGCTGATGCGCTGGGCGGCCGAAGCCGGTGCCGGTGCCTCGGCCGTGGTGCGCGCGGTGGCTTCGGTCAGTGCGCCGCTGGACCTCGCCGCGGGCGGCCATGCGATCGGGCGCGGGTTCAACCGCCTGGTCTACAACCGCATGTTCCTGCAGACGATGCGGCCCAAGGCGCTGCGCAAACTGGAGCAGTTCCCCGGGTTGTTCGAGCGCGATGCGCTGCTGCAGGCGCGGGACCTGCATGCCTTCGACGATGTCTTCACCGCGCCCGTGCACGGCTTTCGCGACGCGCTGGACTACTGGCAGCGTGCGTCGGCCAAGCCGCACCTGCGGCGCATCGCGGTCCCGGCGCTGTTGTGCAACGCGCGCAACGACCCCTTCGTCCCCGCGGAGAGCCTGCCATGCCAAGCAGACGTCAGCCCCAGCGTCACCCTGTGGCAGCCGCGCCAGGGTGGTCATGTGGGTTTCCCGCGCGGCCTGCCCCCGGGCCATGTGCAGGCCATGCCGCAGGCGGTGGGCGGCGGCGGCTGGAGCGGCTGGACGGCAGTGCACCGGACCCGGTGCGTTCGCCGGGCCATCGCCATAATGGCTTGCATGGTGCGTCGTGACGCG
>JBDHRZ010000174.1:0-6283 GCA_039807845.1 Rhodoferax sp. | reverse complement strand
CCCGGGGTCGGAGATGACGGGCGTGCGCGGCGGCATCCACAACTCGGTCACGCGCATCGTGCTCAAGCCCACGCACATGATCGGCGGCTACGCGCAGTTCAGCTACGGCTTCAACTACTACGGCACCATCGGCACCAACCGCGACGAATTCGTGCTGGTGCGCAAGATGAAGAAGATCGACTGGCTCGATACGCCGGTCGCACCGGAACTGATTCGCCCCACCCAGGCAGAAGGAGAAAGCGCATGAAGATCCGCGCACAAATCGGCATGGTGCTCAACCTGGACAAGTGCATCGGCTGCCACACCTGCTCGGTCACCTGCAAGAACGTCTGGACCAGCCGTCCCGGCATGGAGTACGCCTGGTTCAACAACGTCGAGACCAAGCCCGGCATCGGCTACCCCAAGGAATGGGAGAACCAGGACAAGTGGAACGGCGGCTGGCAGCGCAAGGCCAGCGGCGCGATCGAATTGCGCCAGGGCGCGCGCTGGAAGCTGCTGATGCGCATCTTCGCCAACCCGAACCTGCCGCAGATCGACGACTACTACGAGCCGTTCACCTTCGACTACGCGCACCTGCAGGCGGCCCCCGAGATGAAGGCCACGCCGACCGCGCGTCCGCGCAGCCTGATCACCGGGCACCAGATGGACAAGATCGTCTGGGGCCCGAACTGGGAGGAAATCCTGGGCGGGGAATTCTCCAAGCGCAACAAGGACCGCAACTTCGACGAGATCCAGAAGGACATCTACGGCCAGTTCGAAAACACCTTCATGATGTACCTGCCCAGGCTGTGCGAGCACTGCCTGAACCCGGCCTGCGTCGCGTCCTGCCCGTCGGGCTCGATCTACAAGCGCGAGGAAGACGGCATCGTGCTGATCGACCAGGACAAGTGCCGCGGCTGGCGCATGTGTGTCTCCGGCTGCCCGTACAAGAAGATCTATTACAACTGGAAGAGCGGCAAGGCGGAGAAGTGCATCTTCTGCTACCCACGCATCGAGGCCGGCCAGCCGACCGTGTGCTCGGAGACCTGCGTCGGGCGCATCCGCTACCTGGGCGTGCTGCTGTACGACGCCGACCGCATCCAGGAGGCCGCCAGCGTCGAGCACGACCGCGACCTGTACAACGCCCAGCTGGACATCTTCCTCGATCCGTTCGACCCGAAGGTGATCGAGCAGGCGCGCATCGACGGCATTCCCGACAAGTGGATGGAGGCCGCACGCAACAGCCCGGTCTACAAGATGGCGGTGCAGTGGCGCGTGGCGCTGCCGCTGCACCCCGAGTACCGCACGCTGCCGATGGTCTGGTACGTGCCGCCCCTGTCGCCGATCTCGGCAGCCGCCAATGCCGGCCACGTCGGCACCAACGGCCAGATCCCGGACGTGAACCAGCTGCGCATACCGGTCAAGTACCTGGCCAATCTGCTGACCGCGGGAGACACCGTCCCGGTGGTGCGGGCGCTCGAGCGCATGCTGGCGATGCGGGCGTACCAGCGCGAGAAGCACGTGGAGCAGCGCATCAACACCGCGGCACTCGACCAGGTCGGCCTGAGCGCGCAGCAGGCCGAGGACATGTACCAGGTAATGGCGATCGCCAACTACGAGGACCGCTTCGTGATCCCGACCACACACCGTGAGTACGCCGAGAACGCATTCAACGTGCGCGGCGGCTGCGGTTTCAGCTTCGGCAACGGCTGCTCGGAAGGCGTGGGCAACATCAGCCTGTTCGGCAGCGAGAAGAAGCGCACCATCCCGATCCGGGCGGAGGTCTGAGCATGCCCGGCTCCGGCAACCCGACCCCCGCCGCCCGCACCCTGCGCACCCTGGCAGCGCTGCTGGCCTATCCCGACGAGGCGATGCGCGGCCAGCTGGCGCAGATGCGCGCCGTGCTGCACGAGGACCGCGCGCTCGGTGCGGCGCGCCTGGCGGAACTCGACCGGCTGATCGCATCGCTGCAACAACAGGACGCACTGGACGGCGAGGCCGAGTTCGTGTCCCTGTTCGACAGCGGGCGCGCCACCTCGCTGCACCTGTTCGAGCACGTACACGGGGACTCGCGCGATCGCGGCCCGGCCATGATCGACCTGGCGCAGACCTACGAGAAGGCCGGCCTGTACCTGCACGACGGCCAGATGCCCGACCACCTGCCGGTGGTACTCGAATTCGTCTCCACGCAACCGGCACGCGAGGCCCTCGCCTTCCTGGCGGAGATGGCCCACATCCTCAACGCGATCCACGCCGGACTCATGCGCCGACAGAGCGCGTATGCCGGCGTGCTGGGCGCCCTGCTCGAACTCACCGGCGAGCCGGTGCAGGCCGTCGCGCTGCCCGCCGAAGAGGATCTGGACGCCGCCTGGGAGGAACCACCCGTGTTCGACGGCTGCTCGGCCAAGGGACAGGCGCGACCCGGCCAGGAACAAGCAATCAGGATTGTCCGGCGCAGCGGCGCCGCCACGCAGCACCAAGGAGCCACACCATGAATCCCCTGCAGTCCTACCTGCACAACTTCGCGTTCGGCGTGTACCCCTACATCTGCCTGGCGGTGTTCCTGATGGGCAGCCTGGCGCGCTTCGACCGCGACCAGTACACATGGAAGAGCGACTCGTCGCAAATGCTGCGCGCCGGCACCCTGCGCTGGGGCAGCAACCTGTTCCACTTCGGCATCTTGTTCCTGTTCGGCGGCCACTTCATCGGCCTGCTCACGCCGCACTGGGTCTACGAGCCCTTCATCACCCCCGGCCAGAAGCAGATGCTCGCCGTCACTGCCGGCGGCATCGCCGGCGCCTTCTGCTTCGTCGGACTGACGCTGTTGCTGCACCGGCGCCTGTTCGATCCGCGCATCCGGCTCACCAGCCACCGCACCGACATCGCAATTCTGCTGATCCTGTGGGTGCAACTGGTGCTCGGGCTGGTGACGCTGCCCTACTCGTTCGCGCACAACGACGGCAGCACGATGCTGCTGCTGTCGAACTGGGCGCAGCACATCGTCACGTTCCGTCCGGACGCCAGTCTGATCGTCCCGGTCGCGTGGCCGTTCAAGATCCACCTGGTGCTGGGCATGACGATCTTCCTGTTGCTGCCGTTCAGCCGCCTGGTGCACGTCTGGAGCGGATTTGCCAGCGTGGCCTACCTGTTCCGGCCGCGCCAGTTGGTGCGCAGCCGGCGCCTGAACGTCCCGGCCGGCCACAATCTGCCGCGCCAGCCCGGCACGGGCGCCTGAGGCGAAGAGCGTCATGCCGACCGAGACGATCCGGCACCCCCAACCCGCCGCCGCGCCGGTGGCGTCGATCAACGGCATCGCGCTGCACGCGCCGGACGAAGCACTCGATGCCACGCAGTTGCGCCAGCGTGCCTGCACCGAACTGCTGCGCCAGGCGGCCCAGCGCGCCGGCCTGCTCGCCACCGAGGATCGCGCGAGCAGCGACGGCATCATCAGCGAGGCGGCCAGCGAGGCCATCGACACCCTGATCGCGCGCGAGGTCCAGGTACCCGAGCCGGACGAGCAAGCCTGTCTGCGCCACTACCAGGCCCACCGCTCGCGCTACCGCAGCGGCGAGAGGGTGCACGCGCGCCACATCCTGTTCGCCCTGACGCCGGGCATGAATGTGGCGCCGCTGCGCGATCGCGCCGAGGCCTGCCTGCTCGACGTGCGTTGTCACGATGGCAGCGCAGCGGAAGGCTTTGCACGCGCCGCCCGTGAACTCTCCAACTGCCCCAGCGCAGCCGAGGGTGGCGACCTGGGCTGGCTCACGCGCGAAGAAGTGGCGCCGGAACTGGCGCGCGAACTGCTCGGCCTGGCGCTGCTCGGCGTGCTGCCGCGCCTGGTGCACAGCCGCTTCGGCCTGCACGTCGTCGAGGTCCTCGCGCGCGATCCAGGCCAGGACCAGCCCTTCGAAGCCGTGCGCGGCGCCGTTGCCATGGCGCTGCGCCAGCACAGCTTCATCACCGCGCTGCGTCAATACCTGCAGCTGCTCGCTGGCGATGCCGAACTGGCCGGTGTGGACCTGGACACGGCCGACAGCCCGCTGGTCCAATGAGCAGACACGGCACGCCGCTCGACGACTTCTCGCGCAGTCACGCCGGCATCCTCACCCAGCTGGACGGCCTTGGCGAATTGCCGGCCCTGATCGCGCCGGCGCAACGCGCACGGCAGATCGCGCGCGACGTGCTGGCGTTCTTCGACACGGCGATCCTGGAGCACCACCGGCAGGAGGAAGACACGCTGTTCCCGGCCGTGCTCAGGAACGCCGCCAGCGGCCCGGAGCTGGAATGGGCACGAATCATGACCGAGCGGCTGACGCGGGAACACCGGCAGATCGAAGCCTGGTGGGCCCGCCTGCAGCCGCAACTCGTACGCATCGCCGCCGGCCAGGACACGCCGTTCGACGACGGCGTCCTCGAACGCCTGATCGATGAATACCGGGCGCACGCGCGCTACGAGGAGGCCGAGTTCCTGCCGCTGTCGCAGACCATCCTGGGTCGCGATGGTGCGCACATGGCTGCGCTCGCGCGGGCCCTGCACGAGCGCCACGCCGGCCAAGGACCGCAACCCAGGTGACCTGACGGCAGTGTTGCGCGATCACCGCGCCGCCGCGGCATCCTGCTGCTCCTGCAACTGGCGCCACATCACCTTGCCGCTTCCGCTCTTGGGCAGGGCATCGACGAACTGCACCACCCGCGGTGTCTTGTAGACCGCCATGTGGGCGCGACACCAGTCGATGATGTCCTGCTCACTGACCTGGCCACGCATGGAGGGCCGCAGCACCACCACCGCCTTGACGCTCTCGCCGCGGTACGCATCGGCGATCGCGATGATGCACACCTCCTGGATGGCCGGGTGGGCGAACATCATGCTCTCGACCTCGGCCGGCCAGACCTTGTAGCCGGACGCGTTGATCATGCGCTTGAGGCGGTCGGTCATGAAGTAGTAGCCGTCCTCGTCGATCCGGCCCAGGTCGCCGGTGCGAAAGAATCGCTTGCCTGCAATCTGGACGAACGCTGCGGCGGTGTCGTCCGGGCGCTTCCAGTAGCCCTGGAACACCTGCGGTCCGGCAATCAGGATCTCGCCCGCCTCGCCCGGTGGCAGCGGTCGCAAGGTATCCGGATCCACCACCAGCGCCTCGGTGCTGAGGTACGGAATGCCCAGGCATTGCTGCTTGGTCGCATCCAGCGGATTGAACAGGCAAGGCGCCGCGGTTTCGGTGAGCCCGTAGCCTTCCGCGTAGCGCAGGCCGAACTGCTCGAACAGGCGTTGCGCCACCGCCTGCGGCATGGCAGCGCCGCCGCCGCCGATGTAGACCAGCGAAGACAGGTCGTAGCGATCGAGGTTCGGGCTGGCCAGCAGGTCGATCACCATGGTCGGGATGTTGCCCCAGTGTGTCACGCGCCACTTCGTGATCAACCGCCCGGCCAGTTCCCGGTCCCAGCGCGGCATGAGCAACAAGGCACTGCCGTTGTAGGCGGCGTTGTGCAGCACCACCAGGCCGGTGGCATGGAACAGGGGTGCCACCGCGAGCGATTTGTTCTCCGCCGTGCCACCCTGCACCAGTGCACCCGCCGCGGCCTGGTGCATGAAGCTTGCGTGCGCGTGCATGCAGCCCTTGGGCGCGCCGGTGGTGCCGCTGGTGTAGATCAGCAGCGCCAGATCCTGCGCCTGCGCGCTTGCCGGAGTCGGCGCGCGCGTGCTGGCCATCGCCACGCTCCACGCGTGCACGGCACCACCGTCGAGCGCCGGGGCCTCATGGGAGCGCGCGAGCCATTCCAGCCAGGCCGGCGGCGGCGCATCGTCGCCCTGCACGTGCACATCGAAAGCATCGAAAAAGTGCGTCGCCAGCAGGTGCGCCAGTCGCTGCCCGCTCCCCAGCGCGTTGCTCGCGGCGGCCATCTCCTGCGCCAGTTCGGCCCCGCAGATCGCAAGCCGCGCATCCGAATCGGCGATCAGGTGGCGCAGTTCCTCCGAGCGGTTCATCGGGTTGACCGGCACCACCACTGCGTCGGCACGCAGGATCGCCCAGTGCGCGACGACGAGTTGCGGGCAGTTCTGCATCTGCAGCAACACGCGGTCACCCCTGGCCACGCCCAGCGATTGCAGGAAGCCTGCCAGCCGCTCCACCTGCTCATGCAAGCCGGCATAGGTGGTCACCGTGCCGAAGAAGACCAGCGCCGGCTTGTCGGGGTAGCGCAGCGCGCTGATCGCCAGGTTGTGCCACAGCGAGGTCTCGGGCGGCGTCAGGCGATCGGGCAGCCGGCGCGGCCAGACGGCATGGTGGCGCGGGACGGACGGGTCCGC
>JBDHRZ010000173.1:0-6295 GCA_039807845.1 Rhodoferax sp. | reverse complement strand
CCGGTTCAACCCGGGCAGCAGCACCAGTGCCGGCGGGCATATCGGCAGTTCCGCCAGCGCCACCGGCGGCGGCGACATCGACCTGACGGCCGGCGGATTGATCACGCTGGGCGGAACCGTGACTGGCGAACTGGCGATCCGCACGCTGGGCAACGTCTCCCTCGACGCCCATGATCTGTCGATCGGCAACCTGGTCGCTGGCGCCCACGTGACGGGCATCGCGGCGAACGCGATCACGCTGGGCGGCGTCGGCAAGGTCCAGGCCGGGGCGACTTCCGGGGACGCCATCGTGCTCGCGACGGGCGGCGGCTTCAGCAACGGCGCAGGCGCCTTGGCACTGCAGGTGAACGCGCCGGCACGCTGGCTGGTCTACTCGCAAGACCCCTCGCAGGACACGCGCGGCGCCCTGCTGGCCGACTTCAAGCAGTACGACAAGGCCTACGGCGACGCGACTGCGCTGGCCGCCAGCGGCAACGGCTTTCTCTACAGCTACGCGCCCAGCGCCAGCCTGAGCCTGACCGGCACCGTGAGCAAGGTCTACGATGGCACCGACACGGCCACGCTGAGTGCGGCCAACTTCCTTGCGAGCGGCGCAATCGACGGCGACGTGTTCACGTTCGGCGGCCAGGCCAGTGGCCACTACGACACGCGCAACGTCGGCAGCGCCAAGACGGTGAGCGTGAGCGGCCTGTCGATCAGCGCGATGAACGGCAGCACCCCGGTGTACGGCTACGCGATCGCGGGCGGCTCGGCGGCGCGGCCGGTCGGCACCATCACGGCGGCGCCGCTGACGGTCTCCACCGCGCCGGTGAGCAAGACCTACGACGGCAGCAGCAGCGCGCCCGGCGCGGCGCCGCTGATCACTGTGGGAACGCTCGCGGCAGGCGACACGCTGGTCGGGGGCAGCTTCGCCTTCCTGGACGCGAACGCCGGCAGCGGCAAGACGGTCACCGTCTCCGGCGTGACGCTCAGCGACGGCAACGGCGGCAACAACTACCAGCTCACGCTGCTCGACAACACCACCAGCAGCATCACGCAACGGGCCCTGTCGACCTGGACCGGCGGTGCCGGCGACCACCTGTGGTCGAGTGCCGGCAACTGGGACGTGCTGCCCAGCGCCGCCAACGTGCTGGCGGTATCGATCCCGAGCGGAGCCGGCACCGTGGCGCTCGACATGCCGGTCGTGCTGCAGGGCATCAGCAGCGGCAGTCCGCTCAGCCAGGTCGCCGGGGGCAGCCTGCACTCATCCGCGCTGTCGCTGGTGACGCAGGGCGGGGCGAGTCTCTCGGGCAGCGGCAACCAGATCGCGCAGCTGAGCGCCGCGAACAGCGGCAGCGGCGACATCACGCTGGTCAACGGCGTGCCGCTGGTGCTCGGCAGCGTGCAGAACAGCAGCGGCAACATCACGCTCACCAACACCGGCGCGCTCAGCAGCAACGGCCCGGTGGTGGCCAGCGGCAACGTGGCATTGACGGCACTCAGCCCGCTCACGGTGGGTGCGCCCGGAGTGAGTGCCGGTGGCAACGTGGTGCTCACGGCCGGCAACCTGTCCGCGCCGGGGCCGACCGACAACCTGACCCTCAACGGCCCGGTCACGGCGGGCAACACGGTGGGCCTGTACGCCGGCAACAACCTGGTGCAGAACGCCGCCGTGCTGGGCGCCAACGGCGTGACGGCCTACGCGCTGGGCAGCTTCAGCTTCGGTCCGCTAGCGACCACTAACGCGCCGCCGATCAGCTACAACGCCGGCGGCGTGCCGGTCGCGCCGCCACCGACCGTGCTGGCCAGTTCGCTGCAGGCGCCCGGCGACGTGGTCGCAAACGCGCTCGGCGTAATGCAGGACGTGCTCGCAGACGTGCAAGGCAGCGATGCGCTGGCGTTCAACCCGGACGGCAGCAAGAAGAAAAAGATCGCCGACGGCGTCGTCGCCGAGGAGGAAGTATGTCGCTGATCGCAGCCCGCCAGGCCCGGCGCGCCGCGCTGCTGGCCGCCGGCACGCTGGCGCTGGCACTGGCACCGACGCCGGTGCTGGCCCAGACGCAGACGCCGCCACAGACACCGGCCAATCCGATCGGGCAGGTCGAATTCGCGCGCGGCGTCGGCTACGCGCAGTCGCCGGGGCAGAACGCGCGCATCCTGGGCAAGGGGCTGCCGTTCCAGGAAGGCGACACCTTGAGCACCTCGAGCACCGGGTCCGCCATCGTACGCATGCAGGACGGCACGCGCATGACGCTGCGCCCGGGCACGGCGCTGCTGGTCGAGAGCTTTCGCTACCGCGAGAACGCCCGCGACAACAACATGCTGCTGCAACTGTTCACCGGCGGCCTGCGCGCCATCACCGGGCTGATCTCCAAGGACGCGCCCGACGCCGCGCGGCTGCGCACCAAGACCGCCACGGTGGGCATCCGCGGCACCGACTTCGACGCGCGCCTCTGCCAGGGTGATTGCGCCACCGAGGCGCAGCGCATCGCACAGGCGCCGCGCGAGAACGCGGTGCTGGCCAGCGCCAAGCTGGTGGCACCACAGGGCGAGATCGCCGCCGTCGACACCACCGGCCAGCGGCGCCGGCTCTCCGAAGGCGGGGCGGTCTATCCCGGCGAGACGGTCGAGACCGCAGCGGGCGCGCGCGGCGTGCTGGCGTTTCGCGACGAGAGCCGGCTCACGCTGGGCGCGGCTACACGCTTCAAGATCGACAGCTTCGTGTTCGACGCGAAGAACCCGTCCGAAGGGCGCTTCCTGGTGTCGCTGCTGCGTGGCTCGATGCGCGCGCTCACCGGCCTGGTGGGGCGCGCGAACAACCGCAACGTGGCCTTCAGCACCGCCACCGCGACGATCGGCATCCGCGGCACCGGTCTGGACGTGTCGTGCGACGAGTCCTGCAACTTCTTCACCTGGCAGGGCACGATCGAGGTCACGCCTTCGGCGGCAGTTGCCGGCGCACAACCCGGGCCGCAGGTCCTCGGCGTGGGTCAGGGCCTGTCCGTCGGCAGCGCCGGCATGCGACCGATCGGCGCACCGATCCTGGACAACCTGCCGCGGCCCGACAGCGTGCCGGTGGACACCGGGCGGTTGTTCGGCTCCAGTGAGGTACCGGCCGGCGAACAGGGCCTGTACGTGCTGGTGCGCGAAGGGCACGTGGAGATCACGAGCGGCAACGAGGTGCTCGACCTGGGGCGTGGCGAAGCCGGCTTTGCCTCCGACAGCGGCAACGTGGCGCGCCCGGCGGCGCTGCCGCTGTTCCTCGAATTCGACCGCACGCCGCGGCCCGACAGCCGCAACCCCATGCTGCAGACCGTGCTTGGTGAAACCCTCAACCGTCCGGCCAGCATATGCCGCTGACACCCTCGACCCGCACCGCAGGCCCTGCCATGCGCACCACTTCGTCGCCCGATTCTTCGCTGCGCCCCCGCGCAGCCGCCACTCCCATGGCGCTGGCCGTCACGCTCGCCCTGTGCGCCCTGGCCAGCCAGGTCATGGCCCAGCAGCCCATGGCCGCAGCACCGGCGCAGCCGGTGTTCGCCATCCGCGGCTTCGACGTGCTCGGCGCCAACCCGCTGCCGGAGGGCGAGACGGCGCGCGTGCTGGCGCCGTTCCTGCGCAGCGACGCGACCATCGAGACGCTGCAGTCCGCCAGCGCGGCACTCGAAGCCGCGCTCAAGGCACGCGGCTTCGGCCTGCACCGGGTCGTGCTGCCGCCGCAGGAAGTCGGTGCGACGGTGCGACTGGAAATCGTCACCTTCAACATCGGCAAGGTGAGCGTGGAGGGCCTCTCGCGCTACGACGAGGCGAACATCCGCGCCAGCCTGCCCGAACTGCGCGAAGGCCAGTCGCCCAACTTCCGACAACTCTCGGTGCAGACCGCGATCGCCAACGAGAGCCCGGGCAAGCAGGTGCAGGTGGCGCTGAAGGAGTCCGACGAGCCCGATCGCATCGACGCGCGCATCCTGGTGAAAGAGGCGCAGCCGTGGAACTTCGCGGCCAGCCTGTCGAACACCGGCAGTCGCCAGACCGGGCGTGACCGCTTCACGCTCTCGGGCGGCCACTCAAACCTGTTCGATCAGGACCACCAGTTCATCGGCGCCTACACCACCTCGCTCGAACGCCCGGGCGACGTGCACCAGCTCGGCCTGAACTACCGCGTCCCGCTGTACCGGCTGGGTGGCATGCTGGGCGCGAGCTACACGCGCTCGACGGTAGTGGGCGACTACGGCGCCTTCTCCAGCACCGGCGCCGGCCAGACCATGGGCCTGAACTACAGCCACTACCTGCCGGCCAACGGCGGCTACCGCGGTTTCATCGTGCTGGGCATCGACGACAAGCGCTTCGACATCGCGCAGATCTCCGGCGTCCCGGTGCCCGGGCAACTGGTGCGGCGCAGCCGGCCGCTCACGCTGGGCTACAACGCGCGCGTGGACGGCGAGCGGGCGGTGTGGGGATATTCGGCCGAACTGGCCAGCAACCTGTCGGGCGGCAGCGGCAACAGCCTGGCCGCCTACCAGAGCGAAGATCCGCGCATCGCAAAGCGCCAGTTCACGGTGCTGCGCGGCAGCGCCAACTACCTGGGCCTGCTGGGCAGTGGCTGGCTGTGGTCGGTGCGCGGACTGTTCCAGTACAGCCCCGATGCGCTGATCTCGGGCGAGCAGTTCGGGCTGGGCGGCGCGGGCAACGTGCGCGGCAGCCTGGAGCGCCCGATCGCCGGCGACCGCGGGCTTTTCACCTCAGTCGAGCTGCAGACGCCCGAACTGCAGCCAGGCCTGCGCATGGTCGGCTTCGCGGACGCCGGCTGGCTGCGCAACAACGCGCCCACCACCGCCAACAAGCCCGCCAGCGACCACCTGGCCAGCGTCGGCCTGGGCCTGCGCTACAACCAGGGCCACATCGGCCTCACGCTCGAATGGGCCCGCATCGTGACCGGCAGCGTGCTCGCCGGCCCGGCCAACCCCGCCATCCCGCGCGCGGGCAACAACCGCCTGCACGTGAACCTGACAGCGAAATTCTGATCCCTCGTGTGCCAGACCAAGAAATCGCGTAGCGATTTTTGCTCTGGCACCGACACTTCGTCCGGCTGTCCACCTCGTGTGCCAGACCAAGGATTGCGAAGCAATTCTTGCTCTGGCATCGACATTTCGTAGCTGTCCGGCTGTTCTGGCGACCTCGTGTGCCAGACCAAGAAATCGCGCAGCGATTTTTGCTCTGGCACCGACACTTCGTCCGGCTGTCCGGCTGTTCACTCCCGCACCCGCAGCTGATCCCCCTCCAGCCGCACCTTGGCGCCCACCGCAAGCCCCGGGTCGGACGCGTAGCTGAGCGTGCGGCTGCTGCCATCCTCGAAGCGCACCGCGACGTCATAACGGGTATCCGAGCGCACCTGCTTTTCGACTTCGCGTCCGGCGAAGGCACCCCCGACGCCGCCGAGCACGGTGGCCAGCGTACGACCATCCCCCTTGCCGATCTGGTTCCCGAGCGCGGCACCGGCAACGCCACCGGCGATGGCGCCGACGTAGTTGGGTTTGCCCTTGACCTTGACCTTGTTCACCGAGACCACCACGCCGCAGGCAGCGCACGCCACCGGTGTGGGTTCGACCGGGGCCACCGCAGCCACGGCGCCGCTGGCCAGGGGTTTGATGGCCTGCACCGTCCTGCCGCCCACGGTCAAGGAGAACTGGGCCTGCGTGGCTGCATCGACCCGGTCGCGCGTCTTGATCGTGTAGCTGCCGCTGTAACGCCCGGGGCTCGCTTCGCTCAGCGGGATGACGGTCTTGCCGCCGTCGAACGTCACCTGCGCCGACCCGCCGGCCGTCCCCTGTGCGGTGAAGCGCAGTTCGTTGCCGCCGCTGAACGCGCCGCTGTTGCGCGTCTCGATGCGCGTGAGCTGGGGCTGCGGCGCCAGCGCGGCCATCGCGCGCGCCTGAGCCGCCTCGGTGAGCAGGGACTGGCCCAGCGTCGTGCTGACCTGGCCACTGCCCACGCGCAAGGTGGCGAGCACCCGGCTGTCGGGCCGGATCTTGTCGCGGATGCTGATGGTGTAGGCACCGGCATAGGTGCCACTGCCGGTCTCCGACAGGCCGAGCGGACTGGCGACGCCGTCGATGTCGAGTTGCACGCTGCCGCCGGGGCTGCCACTGACACGAAACACCAGTTCGGTGCCCGGCGCGAGCTCGGGCACCTGGTCGGCGGTGAAGCTGCGGATCACCGGTGCACCGGTTTGCGCCTGCGCGCCAGCGAACGGCAACAGGCCGGCCACGGCCAGCACCAGGCTTGTGCAGAAATTGCGAAAAAGCATCATATCGACCTC
>JBDHRZ010000172.1:0-6307 GCA_039807845.1 Rhodoferax sp. | reverse complement strand
AAGTTGATCATCTTCGACACCACCTTGCGCGACGGCGAGCAGTCGCCGGGCGCCTCCATGACGCGCGACGAGAAGCTGCGCATCGCGCGCCAGCTCGAGCGCCTGCGCGTGGACGTGATCGAGGCGGGGTTCGCCGCCAGTTCCAACGGCGACTTCGAGGCCGTGCAGGCCATCGCCAATGTGATCAAGGACTCCACCGTGTGCTCGCTCTCGCGCGCAAACGACCGCGACATCAGCCGCGCCGCGCTCGCGCTCAAGGGCGCCAGTCGGGCACGCATCCACACCTTCATCGCCACCTCGCCACTGCACATGGAGAAGAAACTGCGCATGACGCCCGAGCAGGTGTTCGAGCAGGCCAGGCAGTCGGTGCGTTTCGCGCGCAACCTGGTCGATGACGTGGAGTTCAGTCCGGAGGACGGCTACCGCAGCGAGCTCGATTTCCTGTGTCGCGTGCTGGAAGCGGCAATCGTGGAAGGCGCCACCACGATCAACGTGCCCGATACCGTGGGCTATGCCGTGCCGGAGTTGTACGGCAACTTCATCAGGACGCTGCGCGAGCGCATTCCGAACAGCGACAAGGCGATCTGGTCGGTGCATTGCCACAACGACCTGGGTATGGCGGTAGCGAACTCCCTGGCCGGTGTCAAGATCGGCGGCGCGCGCCAGGTCGAGTGCACCATCAATGGTCTGGGCGAGCGCGCCGGCAACTGCGCGTTGGAAGAAGTCGTGATGGCGGTGAAGACGCGGCGCGACTACTTCGGGCTGGACATGCAGATCGATACCCAGCACATCCTGGCCGCCAGCCGCATGGTCAGCCAGACGACCGGGTTCGTCGTGCAGCCGAACAAGGCGGTGGTCGGTGCCAACGCCTTCGCGCACGCCTCGGGCATCCATCAGGACGGCGTGCTCAAGGCGCGTGACACCTACGAGATCATGCGCGCCGAAGACGTGGGCTGGAGCGCGAACAAGATCGTGCTGGGCAAGCTCAGTGGCCGCAACGCCTTCAAATTGCGGTTGGTCGAACTCGGCGTGCAACTGGAAAGCGAAGCGGATATCAACGCTGCCTTCGCGCGCTTCAAGGAACTCGCGGACCGCAAGTCAGACATCTTCGACGAGGACATCCTCGCCCTGGTGGCGGACGAAAGTGTGACGAACGAGAAGGAACACTATCGGTTCGTCTCGTTGTCGCAACACAGCGAAACCGGTGAACGGCCGCATGCGAGCGTCGTCTTTGCGGTGGAAGGCAAGGAGTTCACCGGCGTGTCCGAGGGCAACGGGCCGGTGGACGCATCCCTCAAGGCGATCGAGTCGCACGTGCGCAGCGGTGCCGAGATGGTGCTCTATTCGGTCAACGCGATCAGTGGTTCGACGGAAAGCCAGGGTGAGGTGACGGTGCGGTTGCAACACAACGGCAGGGTGGTCAATGGCGTGGGAGCAGACCCCGACATCATTGTTGCCTCCGCCAAGGCTTATCTGAGCGCACTCAACAAGTTGCA
This sequence comes from Rhodoferax sp., assembly GCA_039807845.1. Lineage (GTDB taxonomy): Bacteria > Pseudomonadota > Gammaproteobacteria > Burkholderiales > Burkholderiaceae_C > CAISIP01. The sequence continues at coordinate 4,811 of JBDHRZ010000172.1, read as the reverse complement.
AAGCAAAGCTGAACGAGTTCCTGCACAAGGGTGGATAACCCCGTGATTCTTGAAGACGCATCAATTGATGATCGCAAGTGGTTGATCTTGTGCCATTTTTCTGTTTACACTCGAAACCCGCAAGCGTTGCGGGCGCGTTGTCGCAGCGCTGCCGTCCAAGTCGAGGTCCCTGATGAATCTGGTTGTACGTCTGCTCGTGGTCTCCGGCCTGTCCATGGCGATGTTCCTGCCGGCCGGGCAGGCCGCCGCGGCCAAGTCGCACACCAGGCACGCCGTCAAGACCAGCGCCAAGGCCGCCACGGCTTCGGCCAGGAAGGCTCCAGTCGCCAGGCGCGGCGCGGTTGCTGCCGCCAAGCGCAAGCCGGCCGTGCCGCAGGCGCTCGCCAGGCCTTCCTTCGGCGAGGCTGCGGGGTTGCACGCCACGAGTGATCCACTCGAACTCAAGTCGAGCGTCGCCTACGTGATCGACCAGGATACGCGCGAGGTGCTGCTGAGCAAGAACGACCAGGCGGTATTGCCGATCGCCTCGCTGACCAAGCTGATGACGGCGCTGATCGTGAAGGAACTCAAGCTACCGCTGGACGAGACGATCACCATCACGCAGGACGACGTCGATACCGAAAAGGGCAGCAGCTCGCGCCTGCGCGTGGGCACCGAGCTCAGTCGCGGCGAGCTGCTCCATCTGGCGCTGATGTCCAGCGAGAACCGCGCCGCCCACGCGCTGGGTCGTAGTGCGCCAGGCGGCATGACGAGCTTCGTGGCGCAGATGAACAACAAGGCGCGCGAACTCGGCATGAAGGATACACGCTACGTCGAGCCGACCGGCCTGTCCAGCAAGAACCAGTCCAGTGCACAGGATCTGGCCAAACTGGTGAGCACGGCCTACGCCGACGCCACCTTGCGCGAGTTCTCCACCTGGCCGCAGTACGAGGTGTCGATCGGCGCCCGTACCCTCCAGTACCGCAACACGAATCGGCTGGTGAGCAGCCCGAACTGGGACATCGGCCTGCAGAAAACGGGCTACATCTCCGAGGCCGGCCGCTGCCTGGTGATGCAGGCCACGATCGCCGGCCGCAAACTGATCATGGTGTTCCTGGATTCGGCCGGCAAGTTCAGTCGGATCGGTGACGCCGAACGTGTGCGCCATTGGGTCGAGACGGTGGCGATGGCGCGCTCCGTGATGCGTTGAACGCACGGCCTGCGGCGGTAGGCCGCCCGCTGCCCGCCGCGCTGACGACCCGCGTGCCACAGCAGCACGCGGCGGATGCCAGCAGAGCGCGCGCAGGTGTCCTTGCCGGGCCTTGGTCTCGCTGCCCTGGTTGGCGGGTTCACAGGGTCGTTGGCCTCGGCCCGCTGTAGCCCAGTGTGCGTGAAATCTGTTGTGCTGCAGCCTGCAGCGGCGCCAGCCAGCCATCCTCGAGCCGGCTGGCCGGCGCGGAGATCGACAGCCCCGCGACCAGCTTGCCCTGGTCGTCGTAAATGCCCGCGGCCATGCAGCGTACGCCCAGCTCGAGTTCCTCGTTGTCCTGCGCATAGTGGTACTGGCGCACCCTGGAGAGTTCGCGCTCGAGCGTCGGCAACTGCGTGATGCTGTTGCGCGTCTGTCCCTGCAGCCCGGTTCGGTGCGCATAGGCGCGCAGGCGCTGTGCGTCGTCCGCGGCCAGGAACAATTTGCCGACCGATGTCAGGTGCAGCGGCGCGCGCCCGCCGATCGCGCGCACCACCTGCATGCCGGAGCGCTCGCTGAAGGCGCGCTCCACGTACACGATCTCGTCGCCCTGGCGCATGCTCAGGTTGACTGGCTGCTGGATGCGCTTGTGCAATTCGCGCATCGGGCCGAGCGCCGCGTCGCGCACGTTGAGCCTTTCCTTCACGAGGTTGCCCAGCTCGAGCAGGCGCATGCCCAGGCGATAGCTGCCGGCCTGCGGCCGTTCGACGTAGCGCCCGATCGTCAGGTCGTTGAGGATGCGATGCGCGGTGGAAGGGTGCAGGCCGGTCTTCTCGCTGATGTCCTTGAGCGAGACGGCATCGTCGCGCGAAGCCAGCACGTCGATCAGCGCGAACATGCGCTCGATGACCTGGACCGAGGGACTAGCGCCCGGCACTGGTCCGCCTTGCCTCATGCGAGTGGCCCCGGTACAACGGCCCGGCCGCCGTCATCCTCCATTGCCCGCCAGGCGCCGTGACGCCTGACCTGCAGCGGGCGAAAGCGCGCCTTGTAGTTCATCTTGTCGCTCGGTGCAATCCAGTAGCCCAGGTACAGGTGCGGCAGGCCCAGGGAGCGCGCCTGCGCGATCTGCCACAGCACGCAATAGGTACCGTAACTGGCACCCGCTTGCGGCTCGTAGAAGGTGTAGACCGCCGAGATGCCGTCCTCCAGCACGTCCACGATGGCGACGATCTTCAGCGCCCCAGGTTGTCCGTTGCGGTCAGGCTCGCGGAATTCGACCAGGCGCGAGTTGACGCGGCTCTGCAGCAGGAACTGGGTGTACTGGTCGACGCTGTCGTGGTCCATGCCGCCGCCCGCGTGGCGCGCGGTCTGGTAGCGCAGGTAGAGCTGGTAGTGTTCCGCCGCAAAACCCAGTTTGATGACCCGTGCCTGCAGATGTGCGTGCTTGCGCCAGGCGCGGCGCTGGCTGCGATCAGGCTGGAATTCCTGTGCCAGCACGCGCAGCGGCGTGCAGGCTTCGCAGTCGTCGCAGTAGGGCCGGTAGGTGAACAGGCCACTGCGTCGAAAGCCCCGTGCCACCAGTTCGGAGTAGGTGGCGTTGTTGATCAGGTGGCTGGGCGTGGCGACCTGGGAACGCGCCTGCTTGCCGGCCAGGTAACTGCATGGATACGGTGCGGTCGCGTAGAACTGCAGTGTCTGGAGCGGTAGATCCTTGAGGTGCGTCACGACAGTGCTTCCTGTTGCGCCAGCAGTTGGCGCCAGTATAGAGGCTCGAAAACCCACGCGGGCGCGGGCAGCCCGGCGGCGGCTTCACAGTGGCGCAGGAACTGGGTGCGCGTGATCTCGGTCGCGCCCAGCGACTGCAGATGGCGCGTGGTCTGCTGGCAGTCGATCAAGCGTACGCCGTGTGCGCGGCAGAATGCGACCAGCGCTGCGAGCGCGATCTTGGAGGCGTCCGACACGCGGCTGAACATCGACTCGCCGAACACCGCCTGGCCGATCGCCACGCAATAAAGGCCTCCGACGAGCTCGCCGTCGATCCAGGTCTCGACGCTGTGCGCGAGGCCCGCCTGGTGGAGTTGCCGGTAGGCCAGTTGCATGTCCGGCACGATCCAGGTGCCGGCGCTGGCGCCGCGCGGCTGGCTCGCGCATTGGGCGATCACGCGGGCGAAGTCGTGATCGAAGCGGATCTCGCAGCGCGGCGTCCGCACGAAACGCCGCAGTGTCTTGCGCATGGACGGGTGCAGGCGAAACCGGTCCACCGGCAGCACCATGCGTGGATCGGGACTCCACCACAGGATCGGCTGGCCCTCGCTGAACCAGGGGAAGATGCCGCGTCGGTAGGCCGCACGCAGGCTGCCCACATCCAGTTGGCCGCCTGCTGCGAGCAGCCCGGGCGCCTCGGAATCAGGCCCCAGGGCGCGCGCCGCGGGTGGAAAGGGCGCGCCAGGACCGAGCCAGGGTATCGATGCTTCGCGCGCGGGGTCCATCGACGGCACTGTAGCCCAAGGTCGCGTTGGTCCGGCTGCCGGCGCGAGCGCACGGTGACCGGCGATGGCGGGTGGGCCGGCAGTGGGCATGTTGTGCCGGCCTTGCATTGGGACCACGCTGGGCTGCCGCGGGCTAGAATGCACGCCAGTCGGGGCGTAGCGCAGCCTGGTAGCGCATCTGGTTTGGGACCAGAGGGTCGAAGGTTCGAATCCTTTCGCCCCGACCACTCGTCACGAGCAAATTCGTCGACCGCAGCGAGCGCCTTGCTCCCACCTGCCCGTAGCTCAGTTGGATAGAGCATCAGCCTTCTAAGCTGAGGGTCGGGGGTTCGATCCCCTCCGGGCAGGCCACCAGACTGTTCCAACCGTTTGCCGGTAATTGGGAAGCAGTTCCAAATTGGTCAATCGCCTTCGGCAGAAGAGTCGCTCGCCGACAACGATCCGGGCAATTGCGGCGATCTCGACGGCCGGACCATGGTTCCGTCTCATGAACTACTTTCCAGGCGCAAGAATGCGATCGACAGTGACGCCAGCTCGCCTGAGACATAGTGCAGAAGCCCACCGCATTCATGTTTCATGCGGGTTTGCGGGCAGTTGGCTTGATGTTGCCCGGTCTCGCAAACCAAGACCGCAAGTGTTTGTGCGGCTCCGGCACCAGTCCGTGACTGACCTGGCACCGTGGTATCATGCACGAGCCGTATCGTTACGCGCTACAATTTCTGCGTGATTCAGTCATTCCGCCACAAGGGGCTGCAAGGCTTTTTCGAGCGAGGCAGCAAGGCAGGCATACAGGCCGCCCACGCGCCTAAACTGGCGCGGCAGTTGGCGCGGCTCGACCAGGCACGGCAGTCCCAGGATATGAACCTTCCCGGCTGGGGGCTGCACCCGTTGCATGGCAGTCTTGCGGGGCATTGGTCAGTGTCCGTGAATGGCAATTGGCGCGTGACCTTCACCTTTGAAGGCGTACATGCCGTGCTGGTGGACTATCAGGATTACCACTGAGGCAGGAGTAACAGCGATGGCACGCATGTTCAACCCCCCGCATCCCGGCCTGACGCTGCGCGACGATGTACTGCCCGCGCTGGGGCTGTCCGTGACCGAAGCCGCGCAGCAGCTGGGCGTGTCGCGTATCACCTTGTCGCGTATGCTCA
>JBDHRZ010000171.1:0-6323 GCA_039807845.1 Rhodoferax sp. | reverse complement strand
CGCAGCAACTGGCGCACGAAGGACTGGTCGATCTTGAGTTTGTCGATGTCAAACCGCTGCAGGTAGGACAGGTTCGAATAACCGGTGCCGAAGTCGTCGATGGCGATGCGCACGCCCAGTTCCTTGAGCCGTTGCAGCGAGACGATGAAGGCCTCCGAATCCTGGATCAGGGTCGACTCGGTCACCTCGAGTTCCAGTTGTGCCGGCTCCAGGCCGCTGCTGGAGAGTGCGGAGGCGACCATGTCCTCGACGTTGCCGCGGCGAAACTGGATCGGCGAGAGGTTGACCGCCAGCGTCAGCGCCGGCAGGCCGCCCGCGCGCCACGCCACCATCTGGCGGCAGGCTTCGTGCAGCACCCAGTGGCCCAGTTCCACGATCAGGCCGGAGCGTTCGGCCGCCGGTATGAACTCCGCGGGCGAAATCATGCCCTGGCCGGCACGGTTCCAGCGCAGCAGGGCCTCGGCGCCCAGCAAGGCACCGGAACCGATGTCGACCACCGGCTGGTAGTGCAGTTCGAACTCCTGGTGTGCCAGGGCGTGACGCAGGCCCGCGACCAGTTGCAGGTTTTCCTGCAATTGCACGTGCATCGAGCGGTCGTACAGGCGGTACATGTTGCGGCCCGCATCCTTGGCATGGCTGACGCTGAGGTCGGCATTGCGCAGCAGCGTGTCGAAATCCGCCCCGTCGTCCGGGTACAGCGCAATGCCGATCGAGCAGGAGCCCGTCAGTTCGACACCGGCAATCTCCATCGGCATCCTGACCGCCTGGAGCAGCTTGTCGGCGACGGTCTGGATGGACATGCCTGCTGCCAGGTTGGTGATGCCGACCAGGAATTCGTCGCCCCCCTGGCGGCTCACCACGTCGGACTGGCGCACGGCGACCTCTAGCCGTTGCGCGATCCGGCGCAGGAACTCGTCACCGGCTGCGTGGCCGAGCGAGTCGTTCACGGATTTGAAGTTGTCCAGGTCGACGAACATCAGCGCCAGGTGCCCGCCAACGCGCCGCGCCTGGACGATGGCCTGCTCGATCCTGCTGCGGCCCAGCAGGCGGTTGGGCAGCCGCGTCAGCGCGTCGTGCTGCGACACATGGATCAGGTTGTCCTGCGCCTTGCGGTAGCGTTCGACCTGCAGGCGCAAGCGGCGCAGCACCCGCTGCAGGTCCCCGATCATGGCCCACACCGCAAAGGCGGTGACGATCAGGATGATGGACGTGTCAAGGGTACGGTTTGGCAGCGTATCGGGTCGCTGATCGACGCGCCAGCCCATGTAACTGCCGATGACGATTGCCGCGATCATCAGCAGCATGGCGAGGAACAGGGTGATGAACTGGCGCGGATGCAGCAGCAATCCGGCAAAGATCAGCACGGCTGGATAGCCCAGGATGGCAGTGTCACGCAAGCCTTCGCCGCGCCACATGAGGCCGGAGAGCATCACGCCGAGTGCCACGGCCAGCAACAGGTTCGCCGCGTCGGTCGATCCGCGCCGGTTGAGCAGGATGCACGTTGCCAGTGCAATGATGCCCAGGCCCACCATCGCTGCCTGTACCCACCGGCCCAGTAGCAGGCTTCGCGCCATGATGATCGCCAGCGCTGCCAGCGTCAGGCTGGCGAGTTGCATGAGCCTGCGACTGCGCAGCTTTGCCTGCGCCCTGTCCAGTATCCGGGGTTGTTGCGTCGGCATGAGGTCAGGACCGGTGAAGACGTGGACCGCGGGTGTGATGCATGTCCGGCACAGGGTCAGTTCGCGACCATCAGGTCGTCGGTGGCTGCTGGCTGGAGCAGTTCCGTTGCCCGCAGCAACGGCGCGTGCAGCCAGTCATCGTGGGCGGTGCGTGGCAGCACCAGCACCATGCGCTTTTCCTCGCCAGGCCGGTGCATGTTGCGCATCAGCGGATGCGCATCCGCATTCACGGTCAGCAAGGTGAAACTGTGTACGGATGCTCCTTCGGGTGGTCGCCAGTGCGCCCACAGCGCGGCGAGGGCCATCGGCTCGCCGTCGGCGCGTGCGATCCGGGTCGCCACCGCCTTGCCACTGCGCCAGTCTGGCTCGAACACCGCGTCGACACCGACCAGGCAGCGCTGGCCGCGCCGCCAGGCATCGCGAAAACTCGGCTTCTCGTGCACGGTCTCGCTGCGCGCATTGAACGTGTTGCGCACGAGCCTGGCGTCCCGGGCCCAATGCGGCAACAGGCCGAACACCGCCGGCAGCGCCTGGACACGCGCGGCATCGTCTGCCATCGACGCCGCGCCTGGGTGCGAAGGCGTCGACGCGCGAACGGAGAGGCTTCGATCGCGCCGGCGCACGATCACGCCGGTGTAGCCGGGCCACATGTCGACCTTGCCCTCGGGTTCGGGCGGGTAGACGCCAAACAGGCGAGAAAAGCGCTCGCGGTCCTTGATGGCCTGGTAGTGGCTGCACATGCGCGCGAAGTATACGAATCGATTTGGAGCGACGTTCCTGCGACTGGGTTCCGTGCGCAACGGCACGCGTGAGCGCGCGTGGCGCCGTTGGTGCCGGTATTGGCGGACGCGTCGCCGGACGCATCGACCCGTGCCATGCCGGCGCGGGGGTGCTGCACCAGTTCGATCGCTCAGCCAGCCTGTTGCCAGACCAGTTCCGCGGCGGCGAGGTCCTCCAGGCCGGTGCCGACCGACTTGAAGAGGGTGATGTCCCGAGGCGACTGGCGCAGCACCACCTCGCCGCGCACCAGTTCGGCCAGATCGGCCCGCACGTGGCTGCGATCGATGCTGCCTGCCTGCATCGCCTGCACCAGGTCGCCGGCTTCGGCGAGTGCGCCGGCATAGGTGTCAACGCACACGTGTGCCAGCCGGATTGCGGCGTCGTCGGCCTCGCGCATGTCGGCCTTGAAGGCGCCGACCAGGTCCAGGTGGGTGCCTGGCTGCAGCCAGGCACCGTGCACCAGCGCCGTGCGGGAGGTGGTGGCACAACTGACGATGTCGCTGTGGCGCACACCGAATTCCAGGTCGTCGCAGACTCTGGCGGGCAGCCCTTCGTGCGCGAGTTCGGCCGCCAGCGCGGCACCCGCGTGCGGGTTGCGGCCCCATACGAGCAGTTGCGTGAGCGCCGGACGCAGCGCGGCATGCGCGCGCGCCATCCAGCGCGCCAACTGGCCGGTGCCGACGATGAGCAAGCGGCTTGCGTCCGGGCGCGCCAGGTGGCGGGCGGCCAGTGCCGAGGCGGCCCCGGTCCGGCGCAGCGTGAGCGCTTCGCCGTCGAGCAGGGCCAGCGCCCTTCCGGTCGCACGCTCCAGCAACAGGTAGGTCGCCTGCACGGTGGCCAGCGATCGCCCCGCGTTGCCTGGCATCACCGTGACCAGCTTCACGCCCAGCGTGTGGTCCGACCATGCCGGCATCAGCAGCAGGGTGTCGGATCCGCCGAGGGCGTGGGCGTGGCGCACCGGCACCTGTGCACCGGCGGCGAATGCCTGTGCAAGCCGTTCCACCAGCAGCGGCCAGGGCAGGGCGGCGTGCACCTGGGCTGCACCGAAGACGCGCATCACCGCGGCACCAGCCGCGCGGCCAGTCTGCACAGCGCCCAGCCGAGCAACAGTCCGAGTGCGTCGGCGAGCAGGTCGCCCCATTCGGCGCTTCGATAGTCGGTGAACGACTGCAGGACTTCGATCAGGCCGCCGTATGCCAGCAGCGCCGGCAATAGCCTGGCGATCTGCTTCGGATAGCCCAGGCAGCCCACCACGGCCAGGGTGCCAAAAGCCAGCAGGTGGTTGGTTTTGTCCCATCCGGTGGTGGGTGCCTCCGGGCCCAGCGGCAGCAGCGCCAGTGCCAGTACGACGACCAGCAGCGCGGCCAGTGCCAGGCGCCAGAAGCGGGTGGCGTTCAGCATGCCGGCTTCACGGGGTTCTGCTTGCCGCCTGGGTGGCGAACTGTGCGGCCTTGTCGTGGTATTGCGCATTGGATGGCTCCAGTTCCGCCAACCGGGCGTAGATTCGCGCCAGCGCCTGCGGCGCGGGCTCGACCAGGCTTTGCGCCACCAGCGCGCGGATCTCGAGTTCGGTGTCGATCAGCGCGAGCATCTGCGTGATGCGCGGATCGCGCAGTTCCGAGAAGCGGGCCAGTTCCCTGCGTGCGTCGGCCAGCGTGCCGGCCTCGATGTGGCGCACGGTCCTCTCGGCAAGCATGGCGCGCACGGAATCGAGTTCCTTGCCGATGCGTGTGCGCAGCAACGCGGCGATGCGGTCGCGCTCCTGGAGTTCGGCCTGCAGGCGTTGCGCGCGTGCCTGGCGCTGGAACTGCTCCTGTGCCAGCGCGACCAGTGCCACCGCTACCAGTACGGCGAGCCCCAGTACCAGCGCCTCGCGCCAGCGCTGCCTGGCGGCCACGTCGTGGGTGTGCCACTGTCGCGCCAGGCGCCACAGCGCCACCAGCGACGCGATCGCGATGATCACGTAGCCGGCCAGGAACAGTAGCGGTGCGGCGTCCAGTGGTTGCAGCGTGTCGGCCAAGAGTGCTCCTTGCAGCAGTGGCGTCGCATTGTCCACTGGTTTTCATGGCACGAGCGCCCATCCGTGCGCCGGCCGATGGGGCGGTCTGACTTGCCTACGTTGCATCCTGTGAGCAGCCGGGGTGCATGCGGGGCGGTCTGTCTGTCGGACATGTCCGCCTCGTGCATGCGGCAATGCAGACTCGACTACAGTCGCGCGGTCGCATCGACGATTCATCCGTGCAGCGCGCGCACGGTCAACCAAGGAGCATTTCATGTCCGACGTCTGGCTCAAGACCTTGAAGACCACCACCCCGCAGGAAGGGTTCGAACTTGCCATCAAGCTCGCGCGCATGGGCGTGAAGTACACGCAACCGTCGGACGAGGTACGCAAGAAACTGCGTGACGACTATGCGAATGACGCTGCGGACCTGACGGCAGCCTCCCAGGTGATCGCCATCAACTTCCAGACCGTGGCTGCAGCCAACGGCTACTGGCAGGCCTGATTCCCGCGCTCTGGCGGCGTGCGACGGCCGCGCAGGTTCAACCCTGGACCGTGATCATGGCCGGATCGTCGGCGTGCTCGATCAGCATCGTGCGCACCCACGCCTGCCACGTCTCGCCGAATGCCTGGCGTTGGGATTCGCCGGCTCCGGGGCCGAGTGCGGCCTGCATCAGCGTGCGCAACTGCGCCGGACGTGGCGCCACCTCCGGATGGTGCGCCACCTCGACGTGGTGGCCGTTGTCGAGCCGGGTGAAGCGCAGTTCGGCGTGCATCGGCACACCGAAGGCCAGCAGGTCGCGCCGGCCGTGGCTTCCGCCCAGGCCCTTGAAGCCCCCGCTGCCGGCCGCGCCGGTGACCAGGCTCGCGATGCTGGCGATCACGCCGGTGACGCCAGCTTCCTGTGCATCGTGCAGGGCCACCTGCACGGCGCCTCGGTGGGGTGTTTCGCCCGGATAGAGCCTGGCCAACGCGGCGCGTGTCATCAGCCAGGCACAGGCGACGGTGGGGCATGAGTGGCCGGCAAGCTTCACGGCGTCGAGGTAGCGGTACACGATCACGCCGTCCTGCACGGCGCCGAGCGTCTGCGCCAGCGCGTCGTACATGACGATGACCGGCGCCTGGTCGAAGAAGGCTGGTGTGCGCATGGGCGATGCTCCCTTGTCGTGGATGGTGTCAGACGCGCGTGCCAGCCGAATGGCACTGCGCGCATGTCCGTGCAGCATAGCGACGGACGATTTCGCAACGCTGGGCGAAGGGCTTTGTGCTGGGCGCCATCTACCGGTCCACCGGCCGGTCGTGGTGACTGCCACGTGGTTGGCGGTGCGGCGCCGTTTCGGCGTCGTCCGTGTGTCCGCTTGCCGTGTGCTGGTTTGCCGTGTCTGCGCCGCGTGGATTACCATGTCGCAGGAGCGCACCCACCATGAGCGGACCGACAAAGGAATTCTGGCAGCAGCTCTTCACGGCGCAGCGCACTCCATGGGACCGTGGCGCGCCGAGCCCGCAATTGCTCGATTGGCTGGACAGCCAGGCGTTGCGGCCGTGCCGTATCGCGGTGCCGGGCTGCGGCAGCGGCTGGGAGGTGGGCGAACTGGCACGCCGCGGTTTCGACGTGGTGGGCATCGACTACACCGAGGCCGCGGTCGATCGCACGCGGGCGCACTGTGCGGCGCTCGGTGTCTCGGCCGAGGTGGTGCAGGCCGATGTGCTGACGTACTGGCCGCAGGCGCCGTTCGATGCGATCTACGAGCAGACATGCCTGTGCGCGCTGCATCCGGACCATTGGGTGGGACAGAGCGAGGCGATGGAAGTCTGAGATCGGCGAATGCTCGAGGGTACTACATCTTGACATGATAGGGGTTCCG
>JBDHRZ010000170.1:0-6331 GCA_039807845.1 Rhodoferax sp. | reverse complement strand
GCGAGGGTACGAACGAGGCGCCCCAGACCGGATCGTCCAGGTCCGGCGGCAGCGTCACCAGGTGGCGGATGCCTGACGCGATGATCGCGCGCGCGCAGTCGCAGCACGGGAAGTAGCTGCTGGCCAGCGTGGCGCCCTCGGTCGCGCGGCCCGCGCGGGTCGCCGCGAACAGGGCGTTGCGCTCGGCGTGCTCCATCCAGATGAAGCGGCCGTCCCCCTGGTGTCGATCCTCGGTATCCGCCACGCCCTGCGGGAACGTGTTGCAGCCCAGTACCGGGGCGCCGCCATCGGCCGGGCACAGCACCGCGCCCACGTGACGGACGCGGTTCGGGCTGTGGCGTGCTGCGCCGATGGCCTGGTCGAGCAGGTCTTCGTCCGTGGCTGGCAGGTGCATGGGGTTGCTCCGGTGCTTGTGCAGGGATGATGGATCATGCGAAATGGTCGAACGAACGCCACTGGCCTTCGACCGACTGGCCGAGCGCGTCGAGCACGCGCACGCCGGGCATGGCGTCGATCGCTCCGATGCGCGTGACCGCGGTGGCACTGGCGTGCGCCGCCGCCACCACCGCGGCGCGCTGATCGGCGGGCGCCGTGAACACCAGTTCGTAGTCGTCGCCGCCGGCCAGGATGCAGCGCAGCTGGTGCGCGCGTGGCACCCGGGCGTCCAGTGCCGGGCCGGCGCAGGCCAGCAGCGGCTCCAGCGCCGCCGTGTGCAGGCAGGCGCCCACGCCGGAGGCGGCCAGCACGTGGCCCAGGTCGCCGAGCAGCCCGTCGCTGACGTCGATCGCGGCGCTCGCGACGCCGCGCAAGGCCAGTCCGAGCGCGACGCGGGGTGTCGGGCGTTCCAGGCGTGCGCTGGCGCGTGCCAGCAGATCGGGCGGCAACTGCCACTGGCCGCGCGCGGCCTCCAGCGCCAGTCGCGCGTCACCCAGCGTGCCGCTCACGTACAGGTCGTCGCCGGGTTGGGCGCCGCTGCGCAACAGGGCCGAGCCGGGCTCGCCGAGCCGCGGCACTTCACCGAACACCGTGATGCAAATCGTCAACGGTCCGGCGGTGGTGTCGCCCCCGACCAGCTCGCAGTCGTGCGCGTCGGCCAGTGCGAACAGGCCACGCGTGAACGGCTCGAGCCACGCGTCGTCTGCCTCCGGCAGTGCCAGTGCCAGCGTGAAGGCCAGCGGGCGTGCCGCGCACGCCGCCAGGTCGCTCAAATTCACCGCCAGCGCCTTGTGGCCGAGTGCCCCGGGTTCGGCGCCGTGCAGGAAGTGCCGGCCCTGCACCAGCATGTCCGTCGACACCGCCAGTTGCTGGCCGCGCGCGATGCGAAGCAGCGCGCAGTCGTCCCCGATGCCCAGCGCCGCGCGGCGCACCGGGCGCTTGAAATAGCGTGCGATCAGTTCGAATTCGCCCATCTGCGCTCCGTCATTGGACTGCGCTTCACGACATCAGTGCAGCACCGGCTTGCCGCCGTCGGCGCTGAGTGCATCGAGCACGAACATCGGGATGTCGACCTCGAAGCGCTCGGCGTCCTCGGCCACGAAGAAGTAGCTTCCGTGCATCGTGCCGGTGGGGGTGCGCAGGTGCGTGCCGCTGGTGTATTCGAAGCGTTCGCCCGGCTGCAGGAATGGCTGCTGCCCGACCACGCCCAGCCCGCGCACCTTCTCGGTGTGGCCGGCCGCGTCGTTCACGTTCCAGCTGCGCGCGATCAACTGCGCGGCGACGCTGCCGGTATTGGTGATGGTGATGGTGTAGGCGAACACGTAGAGCCCGCGCTGCGGCGCCGATTGCTCGGGCAGGTAGCGCGGCCGCACCTCCACCTGGAACTGGTACTTGGGCATGGCACCATGCTAACTGCGAAAATCGCGCGTTTCGACCTGCTGCGCCACAAGACCCCATCCATGACGTACCGTATCGCGCCCTCCATCCTGTCTGCCGACTTCGCCCGCCTGGGGCAGGAGGTCGGCGCCGTCATCGCAGCCGGTGCCGACTGGATCCACTTCGACGTGATGGACAACCACTACGTCCCCAATCTGACGCTCGGGCCGATGGTGTGCGCCGCGCTGAAACCCCATGCGCACAGCGCGGCTGGCATGCCGGTGCCGATCGACGTGCACCTGATGGTGCAGCCGGTCGATGCGCTCGCCGGCGCATTCGCCCAGGCCGGCGCCGACCTGATCAGCTTTCACCCGGATGCGAGCGTGCACGTGCACCGCAGCATCCAGGCCATCACGGGTGCCGGCTGCAAGGTCGGGCTGGAGTTCAACCCGGCCCAGCCGCTGGACGTGCTCGACTGGGTGATCGACGACATCGACCTGATCCTGGTGATGAGCGTCAACCCGGGCTTCGGTGGCCAGGGCTTCATCGACTCGTCCCTGCGCAAGATCGAGGCCGTGCGCCGGCGCATCGACGCCAGCGGCAAGGACATCCGCCTCGAGGTCGATGGCGGCATCAAGGTCGACAACATCCGCGCCGCCGCCGACGCCGGTGCCGATACCTTCGTCGCGGGCAGCGCGATCTTCGGCCAGCGCGACTACGCCGCCGTGATCGCGCAGATGCGCAGCGCGTTGCGCTGACGCCGCTTTGCTACACTGCGCCGATGTTCATCCACCGCCTCAGCGTCACAGGTTGCAGCGACCGGGGAGCCTGGCCCTGGCGGGACGCAAGCCTCCTGCCTGTCCGGAAGATGCCGCGCGCCTGCTGAGGTCCAGCGGCAGCAAGTCGTCCGGGCTGCGGGTGTCGCAGGCACGGGCCGCATCGGCCTGCAGCGCGCACCGCATGGCGCCCGGTTTTCCCGGGCACTGGATGGACAGCCACCGGTCGCATGCACCCGTGCGGCGCGCCGGTCTGGCATCGAAAGGTCTGCTGCGTGATCACCGAACTCGAATTCAAGAGCCTGGCGGCCCAGGGGTACAACCGCATCCCGCTCATGGTGGAGGCGTTCGCCGACCTGGAAACGCCGCTGTCGCTGTACCTGAAGCTGGCCTTTGCCAAGGGCGATGGCGCATTCAGCTTCCTGCTGGAGTCCGTCGTCGGCGGCGAGCGCTTCGGCCGCTACAGCTTCATCGGCCTGCCCGCGCGCACCCTGTTGCGCTGCAGCGGTTTCGGCGCGCAGGCGCGCACCGAAGTGCTCACCGATGGGGTGGTGGTGGAGACCAGCGGCGGCAACCCGCTGGACTTCATCGCTGCCTACCAGCAACGCTTCAAGGTCGCGCTCAGCCCGGGGTTGCCGCGCTTTTGCGGCGGGTTGGCGGGGTATTTCGGCTACGACACGGTGCGCCACATCGAAAGCAGGCTCGCCGCCAGTTGCCCGCGCGACACGCTGGGCTGCCCCGACATCGTGCTGCTGCACTGCGAGGAACTGGCGGTGATCGACAACCTGTCGGGCAAGCTGTACCTGATCGTGTACGCCGACCCGATGCAGAACGAAGCCTACGCGCACGCGCGGCGCCGCCTGCGCGCGCTCAAGGAGCAGTTGCGCTACTCGGTCAGCGCGCCGGTGGTGCGACCGACCGAGTCGCACCCGCCCGAGCGCGAGTTCGCCAAGGCCGACTACCTGCACGCGGTGCAGCAGGCCAAGGAGATGATCGAGGCCGGGGAGTTCATGCAGGTGCAGATCGGCCAGCGCATCCGCAAGCGCTACACCGAGTCGCCGCTGTCCCTGTACCGGGCGCTGCGCTCGCTCAACCCGAGCCCGTACATGTACTACTACCACTTCGGCGACTTCCACGTGGTGGGGGCCAGCCCGGAGATCCTGGTGCGCCAGGAGAACACGGAAGAGGGCCGCAAGGTCACCATCCGCCCGCTCGCCGGCACGCGCCCGCGCGGCTCCACGCCCGAGCGCGACCGCAAGATCGAGCAGGAACTGGTGAACGATCCGAAGGAGCGCGCCGAACACGTGATGCTGATTGACCTGGCGCGCAACGACATCGGGCGCATCGCCCGCACCGGTAGCGTGAAGGTGACCGAAGCGTTCGCGGTGGAGCGCTACAGCCACGTGATGCACATCGTCAGCAACGTCGAAGGCATGCTGCAGGACGGCATGACCAGCATGGACGTGCTGTGCGCGTGCTTTCCCGCCGGCACGCTGACCGGAGCGCCCAAGGTGCACGCGATGGAAGTGATCGACCGGCTCGAGCCGAACAAGCGCGGCCTGTACGGCGGCGCCTGTGGCTACCTCAGTTACGCCGGCGACATGGACGTGGCGATCGCGATCCGCACCGGCATCGTCAAGGATGGCAACCTGTACGTGCAGGCGGCAGCCGGCATCGTCGCCGACTCGGTCCCCGAGATGGAGTGGCGCGAGACCGAAGCCAAGGCGCGTGCGCTGTTGCGCGCGGCCGAACTGGTGGAGGAGGGGCTGGAATGAGAGTCCTGATGATCGACAACTACGACAGCTTCACGTACAACATCGTCCAGTACCTGGGCGAACTGGGAGCGGACGTCACGGTGTTTCGCAACGATGCGATCACGCTGGAGGGCATCGCGGCGCTGGCGCCGGACCGGCTGGTGATCTCGCCCGGCCCGTGCACGCCGGCCGAGGCCGGCATCTCGGTTGCCGCGATCCGTCATTTCATGGGCAAGTTGCCGATCCTGGGCGTGTGCCTGGGCCACCAGAGCATCGGTGCCGCGCTCGGGGGCACCATCGTGCGTGCGCGCGAACTGATGCACGGCAAGACCTCGGTCATCACGACGACGCAGTCGGGGGTGTTCGCCGGCCTGCCGGAGCACTTCACGGTGAACCGCTACCACTCGCTGGCGATCGAGCGCGCCACCTGTCCGCCGGAGCTCGAGCTGACCGCGTGGACCGACGACGGCGAGATCATGGGCGTGCGCCACCGCGAACTCTCCGACACCGTGCGGCTGGAAGGCGTGCAGTTCCATCCCGAGTCGATCCTGTCCGAACACGGGCACGCCCTGTTGAGGAACTTCCTTTCGTGACGCGCAGCCCGATACCGCGACGTTCCATGTGCTCGCACCGCAGCCGTCAGGCGACAGTGTTCCGATCTTGCGCCGCCGGGCCGCTCCCGGGGCGAACAGCCGGACAGCTACGAGGTGTCGGGGACAGAGCTCCGCACCGCTGCGCGGCGCTACGGTCTGTCCCCGAGCAAACAGCTTCGCAGTGCGCAGCACGGAGGGTAGCCCGATGAACCCGATCGTCGATCTGCGCAGCGACACCGTGACGCGACCCACCGAAGCCATGCGCCGCGCGATGCTGGCGGCCCCGCTGGGTGACGACTGCTATGCCGAAGACCCCAGCGTGAACGCGCTGCAGGACGAACTGGCCGCGCTGCTCGGCTTCGAAGCGGGTCTGTTCATGGCCTCCGGAACGCAGTCCAACCTGTGCGCGATCCTGGCCCATTGCGGGCGCGGCGACGAATACATCGTCGGCCAGTCGGCACACTGCTACGCGTGGGAGGGCGGTGGCGCGGCTGTGCTGGGCAGCGTGCAGCCGCAGCCGTTGCCGAACCAGCCGGACGGAACGCTGGCGCTCCACGACATCGAGCAGGCCATCAAGCCGGACGATCCGCACTACGCGGTGACCCGACTGCTGGCGCTGGAGAACACGCACGGCGGTAAGGTGTTGCCGATGGACTATCTGCGCCAGGCCAGCGCGCTGGCGCTGCAGCATGGACTGCGCCGGCACCTCGATGGCGCGCGCCTGTTCAACGCGGCGGTGGCGCAGGCCGCGCGCAGCGGGACCGATGCGCGCACGCAGGCGCGCGCGATCGCGCAGCAGTTCGACAGCGTGTCGGTGTGCCTGAGCAAGGGCCTGGGCGCGCCGGTGGGTTCGGTGCTGTGCGGCAGCCGCGGTCTGGTGCAGCGCGCGCTGCGCATCCGCAAGATGGCGGGCGGTGCGATGCGCCAGGCCGGCATGCTGGCGGCCGCCGGCAGCCACGCGCTGGCGCACCACGTCGATCGGCTGGCGCAGGACCACGCGCTGGCGCGCCAACTGGCCGAGGGCCTGCGCGCGATTCCCGGATTGCAGGTCGAGTTGCCCGACACCAACATCGTGTTCGTGGATCTGGTCGGCGCGGCGCGCGAGCGGGCCGGCGAACTGCTTGCGTTCCTCGAAGCCCGCGGCGTGCTCGCCTCGGGCCTGTACCAGTTGCGCTTCGTGACGCATCTGGACGTGGACGCGGCCGGCGTGCAGCGCGCGATCGACGCCATGGCCGCGTTCTGCGCCCACTGAGCCTGTGATGCAAATGACCGCGGGCGTTGCCATCCACCCATCGCCAGAACAAGGAAAACCGGCGTGACCCAGACCAGCCGAATCAGCGCCCAGGAAGCCCTGGTGCGCACCATCGAGCACCGCGAGATCTTCCACGACGAAATG
>JBDHRZ010000169.1:0-6339 GCA_039807845.1 Rhodoferax sp. | reverse complement strand
TCCTGGATCCGCCCCGGAACCCGCGTCGGTACTGGCTTTGGCTATCAGGTCGTGATCTGATCCATACGTTTCGCGAAAAGAGCTTTGCGGAATGTTCTGCAAATGGATACCAATCCGGGCATCCGCCTTGACCCCCAGATTGGCCAGCGCAACCGCAAGAGCGTCCGACATTTCGTTCACCTCGCGCGCCGACAGCACGGTATCGAAGTAAATCAGGGCCGGCGCCTGTGGATCTGCTTGAACACGTTTTGCCCATACCTGCGGCAAGGTAGTGGAGGTGTCGCCTGTGCCCTGTAAAACGCCGGCTGGATACAGCGCTTCCCAGGGCCTCCGCATCGTGATGGCGCTATGCGTGACACCTTCGACAGCGCCTTCCTCAGTGTGGTCCATCGAGCCGTCTCCTCCTGTTTGCTGCCAGTTCGCCTTCTGGTATAAACAGACCGAACGATCGATCGGTCGGTGGCCAGTGTATAGGAATTTTTATTGATGTGCAACAAAGCAAACTCAGAGAACAGTCCCGTGCGCGACTGGAGCGATTTTTCGTATGACGACCTGCCGTCACCTCTGCGGGTCGCGCGCGACCTTTTTGCGCGGCACGGCTATCACGGCACATCAATTCGAGCCATTGCTGAAGGCACCGGGCTGTCGGTGCCAGGGCTGTACCACCACTACCCGTCGAAGCAGGCGATCTTGGCGCAGCTGGTGGAATCCGCCATCACACAGATGCTCCGCCACACCCGCGCAGCGGATGCCGCTTCCGACGGGCGCGCCAGTTCGCGTTTCGACAACGTTGTGACGTGCATGCTGCTCTTTCACCTCCAGCGGCGTGATGAAGCCTTCATCGCCAGTTCAGAAATGCGCAGCATGGAAGCCGCCGTGCGGCTAGCCCACGTGGCGCTGCGTGACGAGCAACAGACCATGTTGCGGGAGATCATCGAGCAAGGGATGGCCGAAGGCGAATTCGACTGCAAGTACCCGGCCGACGCGGCGCGCGCCGTATCCTCGCTCTGCGTCTCAGTGGCCCACTGGTACCGTCCAGGTGGACCCCTCCCAGCGTCCAAAGTCGCAGCCCGCTATTTGTACTTCGCCAAACGCATGATCAGTGTCCGCCCTCGTTAAGGCCCAACCACGTATTGAGCGAACATCCGGTCGGGCATTCCCAATGGCATTCACCGCACCAAACTGACGATCTTGTTCACAGCGTGGGTGGGTGCTGAATACAGGCGGGGTTGACAACGAGCAACTCGAAGGTCTTGGAGAGGATCCTTCCATCAACACGGGCGCAGTGGGCAACATGCGCCGGTCGTGCCACGCGTGCGGCAGCCCGGCCGCTCGCCGCCGCACCGCCCTCCCGTGACTCACTCCCCCGTGAATAGCGCCGCGCGCCGCTCGGCAAATGCCTTCACGGCCTCGTGATGGTCGCGCGAGCGCGCCGTCAACGACTCGTAGGCGATCGAGGTGTCCATGATCGCGTGCGCCAGTTGCCTGAGGCCGACGTTCACCGACACCTTGCTCCAGCGGATCGCCTTCGTCGCCCCTTTGGCGAGCCGGTCGGCGAATTCGGCGACGCGCGCATCGAGTTCGGCCGCCGGAACGGCATGGTTGATGAGCCCGATGCGCGCCGCCTCGGCCGCGCGCAGCAGGTCGCCGGTCATCAGGTATTCCTTCGCCCGCGCGTAGCCGATCAGTTGCGGCCAGATGACGGCGCCGCCGTCCCCCGCCACCAGGCCGACGCTCACGTGCGGGTCCCCGATCTTCGCCGTCTCGGCGGCGAAGATGACGTCACAGAACAGCCCCAGCGTCGCACCCAGGCCGGTGGCGTGGCCGTTGACCTTGGCGATGATGGGCTTCTCGCACTCGAGCAGCGAGAACACGAGCTTCTTGCCTTCGCGGGCCGTCTTCTCGAACCGTGCCGGCTCCTCGATGGCCGATTGCATCCACCGGATGTCGCCGCCGGCGCAGAACGCACGCCCGGACCCTGTGAGGACGACGACGTCTGACTGCGCATCGCGCGCCACGTCGTCGAACAGGTAGGCCAGTTCCTCGTGCATGCGCTCGTCCACGGCATTGAGATGTTCGGGACGATTGAGCGCGACCTCCAGCACGCGGCCGCGGCGCTGGAACGCGATCGTCCGGTAGGCAGAGAATTCCATGGCAGGCTCCTTTCGTGATGATGCTTCAGCCTGGCAACCGGTTCCAGATTCAACCTGGAAACCGCAGTTGGATGCGCCCAGCAGTGCCGCTATCGGCACGCCAGGCAAGGCGTGACGACGCAGCGGGCTTTCCGCCCGCAAGGAGGAGCAACGCAGCATGGCATGTCGAGAGTGGTGCTGATGGGTGCATAGCGTCGTTCACCTTGCAGGTGAAGGTCTTCGAAGCTGCCAAACGGCGCATCCACGCGCCATGCCAGTTCCCTGCAAGCGGTCAACTGCGGCTTCCAGGTTCAAAGTTGCAGCGCATCGGCGCAGAACGCCTCGTGCCGGTCGGCGCTGCCCAGCAGCGCATCCCCGACCACGGCCCGCCTGTAGTAGTGGCCGACCGCGTATTCGGTGGTCATGCCGATGCCCCCGTGCAACTGGATCGCCTGCCCGCACACCTGCCGGGCGGCCCGAGCGACCAGCGCCTTTGCCTGCGAGGCGAGCAGCCGCGCCCGTGCCGTGTCCCCGCCCCGCATGGCAGCGAGCAGCGCATGCAGCATGGAACGCGAGAGTTCCATTTCCGCCACCATGTCCGCCATCCGATGCTGCAGGCTCTGGAAGCTGGCGATCGCCACGCCGAACTGCTTGCGCACGCGCAGGTACTCCGCGGTGATCTCGATGGCGCGCTCCATCGCTCCGACCAGTTCGGCGCAGGACGCGGCAATGCCGTGCACCATGCCGTGGACCAGCGGCGGCATGCCCTCCCCCGGCTCGGTGAGAACCATGCTCTCCGGCACGACCACCTGGTCGAAAGTCAGCTCTGCCGCCCAGCGGCCGTCGTGCAACGGCAGTGGCGCGCAGGTGAGGCCCGCAGCCTGCGCGCTCACCAGGAACAGCGTGGTGCCCCCGCCCTCGGGCAGGCCGCAGACTGCCGCCGACACCAGGTGAAAGTCGGCCTCGGGGGCGCCGAGCACCAGCGTCTTGACTCCGTCGAGCACGTAGCCCCCTGAACTGCGCTCGGCGCGCATCACCGCAGGGGCGAGCATGCCGCAGGACTGCACGTCCCCATATGCCAGCGACAGCCGGCGCGAGCCATCGATGAGACTGGGCAGGAGTCCGTCGCGCGCGGCAGACGCCGCACAGGCCAGCAGGGTCTGCGCGCCCAGCACGCCGCAGCCCAGGTAGGGCGCGGTAATCAGGCCACGGCCGAGTTCGTGCGCGACCAGGCTCATCTCGATCGCGGACCCGCCGAAGCCGCCATCGTGCTCGGGGATCGAGACGCCGAGCCAACCGTTCCCGGCGAGTTCGTGCCAGAGCCCGGCCTGCCCGCCGCCTGCCGCCGCAAGCGCAGCCGGCTTGCCCGGGGTGCTGGCGCGCTCGACGAAGCGCCGCACACTGTCCTGCAGCAGTTGCTGCTCCATGTTCAGGGTGAAATCCATGACGCGCCCGATTGACAGTACCGTGTTTCGCGCTACGAGAACTCGAACCGCAGGCGCGCCACGATGCCGCGCTGGACTTCGCTCGTTCCGCCATAGATGGTCGACGCGCGCCGGAAGAACGCATCCGCGGCGACGTCGCCGGCGAGCGCCTGCAGCGGCAGCGCATGCGGCCTTTCCTGCCCGGGCGGATCGATGTAGGAAACCGCTCCGTGCTCGCCCAGCGACTCCACCAGGAAGGTGCTGAGCGACTGCAGCAGCTCCGTGCCGCGCAACTTGAGCACCGAGCCCAGCACATGTGCCTGCGGGCTGTGGTCACGCGCCTGCTCGAGCGCCGCGACACGTGCCACCAGCATCGCGATCGCGTTCACTTCGGCCTCGAACCGGGCCACGCGCAGCCGGAACTCGGGGCGCTGCGCCAGCGCGACGCCGCCACAGGCCTGCGCCCGGGCGATCACCTTCAGGCGCCTGAGGTAGGCGTGCAGCGAGGGCAACTCGGCCGTTGACGCGTGCTCGTTGTTGAGCAGGAACTTGGTGATCTTCCAGCCGCTGCCTTCGTCGCCGACACGGTCCGTGACGGGAACCTCCACGTTGTCGAAGAACACCTCGTTGAGATGGTGGCGGTTGTCGATGGTGACGATGGGCTTCGTGGTCACCCCGGCCGATCGCATGTCGACCAGCAGCATGCTGATGCCGGCCTGTTTCTTCTCGCCGCCGTCGGTACGCACGAGCAGGAAGATCCAGTCCGCCTGGTGCGCGTAGCTGGTCCAGATCTTCTGCCCGTTGACGACGTACCGCTCGCCGCGACGCTCGGCGCGGCAGCGCAGGGACGCGAGATCGGAGCCCGAGCCCGGCTCGGAAAACCCCTGGCACCACAACTGCTCGCCGCTGATGATGGGGTCACGGAAGCGGCGCTTCTGCTCCGGCGTGCCGAACGCGTTGAGCACCGGGCCGATCTGCTTGTGCCCGAAGATGTCGAGCGTCGGCGCGCCTGCGGCATGGCACTCTTCGTCGAAGATCTGCTGCTGCGGGATCGTCCAGCCAGTGCCGCCATCCTGCGCCGCCCAGTATGGAGCGCCCCACCCCCTGGCGTGCAGGATGCGCTGCCAGGCGACGATCGGATCGCGCGCGGAGCGGAACTCCAGTTCCCTGGACGCGATGGCTGGGTCCAGCGCCCCGGCAATGAAGGCGCGCACCTCCTGGCGGAACCTTTCGTTCTCGGGGTCCGGCAGAAAATCCATTGCAGACTCCTCCCATCGAATGCATGCTGGCAAGGCCCGGCCGCACGACCGGGCCGCTGCCGCCCGCCACACCCACTGGCGGCCTTGCGGCACAGCGCAGCGTGCCCGCGCGGCGCCACGCGGTCGATCACTCGTAGCCGCGCACGACCTTCCAGCGGCCGTCCTGGATCTGCGACAGGCGCGACTTGTTGCTGCCCAGGCGCTTCGTGGCAGACCAGTCCGAGGGCGGCGCGCCGAACATGTCGGTGCCGCGCTTCATCGTCGACATGGCCTTGATGAACGAATCGGTCGTCAGGTTCGCGCCGGCCGCGAGCGCGGCCTGGCCGAAGATGTCGACGATCTCGTAGCCGTAGACGGAGTAGAGACCCGGATCCTCGTTGAACTTGGTCTGGTACTTGCGGGACCAGAACCGGATCGCGTCGGACGGCGAGTTCAGATCCGGCACCTCGATGAACATCGCCGCATACAGGCCGTTGACGACATCACCGCCGAGCTTGGGGATCAGTTCGCTGTAGGAAGCGACGGAACCGAAGAACACCGGGGAGTACGACAGGCGCTTGGCAGCAGCCATGGCGCCGATGGACTCGCGGATGATCGCCGCCAGCACCACGGCGTCGCACTTGGCCGCGGCGAGGCGCTGGATCTGGGTCGAGAACTCGGTCGCGCCACGCTTGTAGGTCGTGACTTCGCCGAGCTTCATGCCCATCGAGGCCAGGCCGTCGGTGGCGCCCTTCTGCACCTCGAGGCCGAGTTCGTCATCCTGGAACAGGCCGCAGACGTTCTTCAGACCCTTCTCCTTCACGACATAGGGCAACTGCGACTTCACCCCTTCGTAGTAGGTCGCAAACAGCGCGTACTTGTACTCGTTCGGCGGCTCGAACATCTCGCGCGCCCCGGTCACCGGCATGAAGCTGATGACACGCTTGGGAAACATCACCGGAAACGCCGCGGTGCTCACCACCGTGCCGGGGGAGCCGGCGATAGCAAACACCTTGTCGCTGTTCACCAGCTTCTGCGCGCCGAGCACGGCGCGCTTGGGGTCGTAGGCCGTGTCCTCGAACTTGATGTTGAGCTTGCGCCCATGGATGCCGCCCTGCTCGTTGATCTCTTCCATGCGCAGCAGCATGCCGTTGCGGATCTGCTTGCCCGGCCCGGACAGTGGCCCGGAGAGGTCCGCCAGCGAGCCGATGGTGATTTCGGTCTTGGACACGCCCTGGGTCTGCGCCTGCGCGGCGACAGCGCCCAGCATGGCCAGCGACGATGCGATGGCGATTGCACGGTACTTCATGTGAGGTCTCCTTGGTTGCACATTGAAATCCACCTACCGGTACATGGACTCGATCTGGTCCGCGTACTTCTTCTCGACGAACTTGCGTTTCAACTTCATGGTCGGGGTCAGTTCCTCGTCCTCCGCGCTGAGCTGGACGTCGAGCAGCCAGAACTTCTTGACCTGCTCGACGCGCGCAAACTTCTTGTTCACCTTCTCCACTTCCGCCTCGATCAGCGACTGGCCAATGGCTACCT
>JBDHRZ010000168.1:0-6341 GCA_039807845.1 Rhodoferax sp. | reverse complement strand
GCTCGCGCGCCTCGCCGGCCAGCGCCGCGCGCGCCTGCGCCGAGGGGTCGAACCCGTGCACTGCCAGGCCGCCGCGCGCCATCCGTCGCGCCATGTTGGCGCCCATGCGGCCCAGGCCGACGATGGTCGGGGTGGGGAGGTCGGGGGAGGGCGTGGCAGCAGCAGGAGTGGACATGGTCTGTGGTGGTTGGGAGTGGAAATGCGGCATGTGCCGGACCGGCGCGCGTGCCCGGCGATCGTACGCCCGCGGCGACCCGACTGCAGCCCGGGTCTTGGAAACCGCTCGCCCGTCCCCACCTCCAGGGGGTTCGGCAGTCTCCTGCAGGCTCCTAGAATGCGCGTTTGGCCACGCCGGTGGCCCGGCCTTGCCGAGCGACTGTCTTGCGTTTGCCCCAATTGCACCCATTCCATGGTCCCACATCTCGTTACCGCGTTGACCGGCCCGATCAATGAACTCGAGCAGCGCGTGCTCGATTCGACGCCGGCGATCGAGCGCTGGTTCCGGCTGGAGTGGATGGAGCACACGCCGCCGTTCTACTCGTCGGTCGACATCCGCAACGCCGGCTTCAAGCTCGCGCCGGTGGACACCAACCTGTACCCGAGCGGCTGGCAGAACCTCACGCCGGCCATGATGCCGCTGGCGGTGCAGGCCGCGATGGCGGCGATCGAGAAGATCTGCCCGGAGGCGCGCAACCTGCTGATCGTGCCGGAGAACGTGACCCGGGACAGCTTCTACCTGGCCAGCGTCGCGCAACTGCAGCGCATCTTCCATATGGCCGGGATGAACGTGCGCGTCGGCTCGATCGACCCGGAGATCCGCAAGACCACCACCATCAGCCTGCCCAATGGGGAGCAGGTGCGACTCGAACCGGTGCTGCGCAACAAGCGCCGGCTGGGCGTGAAGAATTTCGACCCCTGCACGATCCTGCTCAACAACGACCTGCGCGCCGGGGTGCCCGGCATCCTGGAAGATATCCGCGAGCAGTACCTGCTGCCGCCGCTGCACGCGGGCTGGTTCACGCGGCGCAAGAGCCGGCACTTCCAGAGCTACGAGGAGGTTTCCAAGCGCCTGGGCAAGCTGTTGGGCGTGGATCCGTGGCTGATCAACCCGATGTTCAACAAGTGCGGCGAGGTCGACCTGCGCACGGACGAGGGCATGGAGTGCCTGCGCAGCAACGTCGATGCCCTGCTGACCCGGATCCGGCGCAAGTTCAAGGAATACGGCATCCACGAAAAGCCGTTCGTGGTCGTCAAGGCCGACGACAGCAACACCGGCTTTGGCGTCATGACGGTGCGTGACGTGAAGGACCTGGCGCGTATCCAGGCCGAGGCCACGGCACGCGTGCCCGCGCCGCTGGAGATCATCGTGCAGGAGGGCGTGCTGACCAACGAGCGCATGAACGACGCGATGGCCGAGCCGGTGGTCTACATGGTGGACCGCTACGTGGTGGGCGGCTTCTACCGCGTGCACGCCGGGCGGGCCAGCGACGAGGCGCTGGCGGTGCCTGGCTCGCGCTACGTCCCGCTCGCGTTTGCCGAGAGCACGCACATGCCGCAGCCCGGCGTGCGGCCGGGCGCCAGCGCGCCGAACCGGTTCTACATGTACGGCGTGATCGGCCGGCTGGCGATGCTGTCGGCGAGCTACGAGCTGGAGGCCACGGATCCCGAGGCCGAGGTGTACGACTGAACCGGCTGGCACGGGTGCCGTAGGTGCTTGCGGGGGCCATGAGCCGCCGGGTGCCCGTCGTCGTGCGTGCCGGTGCAGACCAGTTGCTGCGGTGCAACACGTGACGCTGAATTCTTTGGCCGCATGTTGACGGGTGCTATCGCGCCGCGCGGCGCAGGCGCAAAATCGCGGGCTTCGCAGTGCGCCAATCCGGGTCGCCCGGCGCCCTGGATCCAACCGTGTCCACTTCCAAATCCTCCCTTTCCGCGCTGACCGTCGGTGCGATCGGCGTCGTCTACGGCGATATCGGCACCAGCGTGCTGTATTCGATGAAGGAGGTGTTCAACTCCGGCCACGTGCCCTTCACGCCGGAGAACGTCTATGGCGTGTTGTCGATCTTCTTCTGGACGCTGACCATCATCGTTTCGATCAAGTACGTGGTGCTGGTGCTGCGCGCCGACAACAATGGTGAAGGCGGGCTGGTCGCGATGCTGGCGTTGGCCTCGCAGGCGGTGAAGGATCGCCCGCGCCTGCGCCAGGCCCTGCTGGCGATCGGCATCTTCGGCACCTCCCTGTTCTACGGCGACGGCGTCATCACCCCGGCGATCTCGGTGCTGTCCGCGGTCGAGGGTCTGGAAGTGCTGTCCGCGCACATGACGCGCGCAGTGGTCCCGCTGACCCTGCTCGTGCTGTTCGTGCTGTTCGTGCTGCAAAAGCACGGCACCGGTGGCATCGGCCGCTTCTTCGGGCCAGTGATGCTGGCCTGGTTTGCCGTCATCGCCGGGTTTGGCGTGCTGCACATCGCGCATGACCCGCAGATCCTGTTCGCCATCAGCCCGCACTACGCGGCGCGCTTCGTCCGCGACAACCCGCTGGTGAGCTTCATCATCCTGGGTGCCGTGGTGCTGTGCGTGACCGGCGCCGAGGCGCTGTACGCCGACCTGGGCCACTTCGGCAAACGGCCGATCCGGCTGGCCTGGTTCTCGATCGTGATGCCCGCCTTGACGCTGAACTATTTCGGCCAGGGCGCGTTGCTGCTGCGCACCCCGCAGGCGGTGAAGAATCCGTTCTTCCTGCTCGCGCCCGAGTGGGCGTTGATCCCGCTGGTCGTGCTGGCCACCGTGGCCACCGTGATCGCCTCGCAGGCCCTGATCTCGGGCGCCTTCAGCGTCACCAAGCAGGTGATCCAGCTCGGCTACCTGCCGCGGCTCAACATCCAGCACACCAGCGTGCGCGACACCGGGCAGATCTACCTGCCACTGGTGAACTGGGGCCTGTTCGTGGCCATCGTGCTGGCGGTGGTGCTGTTTCGCTCGTCGAGCAACCTGGCGGCGGCCTACGGCGTCGCGGTGTGCACCGACATGCTGATCACGACCATCCTCACGTTCTTCGTGATCCGCTACCAGTGGAACTATCCGCTGGCCTTGTGCCTGGCGGCCACGGGCGTGTTCTTCGCGGTCGATTTCTCCTTCTTTGCCTCCAACCTGATGAAGCTGGTCGAGGGCGGCTGGTTCCCGCTGCTCATCGGCGGCTGCGTGTTCACCCTGATGACGACCTGGAAGAAGGGGCGTCAGTTGCTCAACGCGGCGCTGCGCGCGGATGCGATCGAGCTCAAGACGTTCCTGGAGGCGGTGTTCGTCGAACCGCCCACGCGGGTGGCGGGCACGGCAGTGTTCCTCACCGCCGAACCCGGGTCTGTCCCCAACGCGATGCTGCACAACCTCAAGCACAACAAGGTGCTGCACGAGAACAACCTGTTCGTGAGCGTGTGCAACCACGAAGTGCCGTGGATCGGCATGGAGCGGCGCGTCGAGGTCGAGTCGCTCGGCCACAACTGCTGGCAGGTGCTGCTGAACTACGGCTTCAAGAACGACCCCGACCTGCCCAAGGCGCTGCGGCTGGTGCATGCGCGCGGCTGGGAGCTCGATCCGATGCGCACGAGCTATTTCCTCTCGCGCGACACGGTCGTCCCCACCATCGGCAGCGGCATGGCGCACTGGCGCGAGAAGCTGTTTGCCCAGATGCACCGCAACGCCGGCGCGGCAGCGGACTTCCTGAACCTGCCCAACAACGCGGTGGTCGAACTGGGTTCGAAGATCGAGATCTGAGCGTCGGCCTACCCGGGTCGCGTCCGCGCCCACCTCGCACGGCACAATGCGCCATGCGCTTCTTTCGTGACGTCTCCCTGTCTGCGTTCACGGCCGGGTTCGTCGCCGTGCTGGTGGGGTTCACGAGTTCCGTGGCGATCGTGTTCCAGGCGGCGCTGGCGTTTGGTGCCACGCCGGAGCAGATCGCGTCCTGGATGTGGGCGCTGGGCCTGGGCATGGGCCTGGGTTCGCTGCTGCCTTCGTTGCTCTGGCGCAAGCCGGTGATGGTGGCCTGGTCCACCCCCGGTGCGGCGGTGCTCGCCACTGCCGGCGCCGCCGGCGGATACAGCCTGCACGATGCGGTCGGGGCCTTCATCGTCTGTGCGGTGTTGATCACGCTGTGCGGCGTCACCGGCTGGTTCGAGCGCGCCATGCGCCGCATCCCGATGGCCATCGCTGCGGCGCTGCTGGCCGGTGTGCTGACGCGCTTCGGTCTGCAGGCGTTCGTGGCGGCGCAGAGCGCGCTCGGCCTGGTGTTGCTGATGCTGGCCAGCTACCTGCTGGGGCGTCGGCTCATGCCGCGCTACGCGGTGGTGGTGACGCTGCTCGCGGGCATCCTGTTCGCCGCGCTGCGCGGGCAACTGGCGCCGCTGCCCGCAGGCGCCGGGCTTGCCGTGCCGGTGTTCGTCGCGCCGCACTTCGGCTGGTCGAGCGCGGTCAGCCTGGCGGTGCCGCTGTTCATCGTGACCATGGCCTCGCAGAACCTGCCGGGCGTGGCGGTGATCCAGGCCACCGGCTACGGTGGGCCGGACGGAATCCCGATTTCCCGGGTCATCACCCTGACCGGCCTGGGGACCTTGCTGCTGGCGCCGTTTGGCGCCTTCGCGCTGAACCTGAGCGCCATCACCGCGGCGATCTGCATGGGGCGCGAGGCGCACCCGGATCCGCAGCGGCGCTACACCGCGGCCGTCTCGTGCGGCTTCCTGTATCTGTTGATCGGCGTCTTCGGCGCCTCCGTGACGGGAGTCCTCACCGCCTTGCCGGCCGCACTGGTGGCGGCGATCGCCGGCCTGGCCCTGCTGGGGACGATCGGCAACGCCCTGTCGAGCGCGCTGCACGACGAGCGCCAGCGCGAGCCGGCGTTGATCACCTTCCTGGTCACGCTCAGCGGGGTCTCGCTCGCCGGGATCGGCTCGGCATTCTGGGGCGTGGTGGCCGGTGGGCTGGCGCTGCTGCTGCAGGATTGGCGCAGCCGCCCGGCCTGAGCCTGGACATCACGCCCGCGTACGGTTGCGCCGCGGCTTCAATCCAGGCGCAAGGCGCAGTCGGGTTCGGGCCCGCACGCGGGGGGCAGACCGATGGCACACGGCAGCGCGCAGGGCGACTGGTCACAATAGGGGTACTGGCCTGCACCCCGGCCGCGCCGCAGTGCCTCTGCGGTACTGTTGCGGCAGTGTCCGTCATCAATGTCCTACTCGCCCCACCCATGCATATCCTGTTCGTTGCCGACCCGCTGGAATCGTTCAAGATCTACAAGGACACCAGCTTTTCGATGATGCGTGAACTGCAGCGGCGTGGCCATCGGCTGTCCGCCTGCGAGGTGACCGACCTGTCCTGGGTCCAGGGCCAGCCGGTGTCGGCCGGCGTGCGCGACATCGTGCTCACCGGTGACGCGCAGCGCTGGTTCGACGCCGGCGCCACCGGGCTGGATCGCCGGCGCGCCGCGCTCAAAGACTTCGGCGCCGTCGTGATGCGCAAGGATCCGCCCTTCGACAGCGAGTACTTCTACGCCACCCACCTGCTCGAGCAGGCCGAGCGCGAAGGCGCGCGCGTGTTCAACAAGCCGCGGGCGCTGCGCGACCATCCGGAGAAGCTCGCGATCATGGAGTTCGCCCGCTTCATCCCGCCCACGCTGGTCACGCGCAGCGCCGACGACGTGCGCCGTTTCCATGCGCAGCACCGCGACGTAATCCTCAAACCGCTCGACGGCATGGGCGGCACCGGCATCTTCCGGGTGCGCGAGGACGGCATGAACCTGGGCGCGATCATCGAGACGCTCAACCGGGGCGGCGCGCAGTCGCTGATGGTGCAGAAATATCTGCCCGAGATCGTGCAGGGCGACAAGCGCGTGCTGCTCATCGCCGGCCAGCCGGTGCCGTTTTCGCTCGCGCGCATCCCGCAGGGCAGCGAGGTGCGCGGCAATCTGGCGGTCGGCGGCAAGGGCGTGGCGCAACCCCTGTCGGCGCGTGACCGCGAACTGGGCGCGGCGATCGGTCCGGTGCTGGC
Organism: Rhodoferax sp.; assembly: GCA_039807845.1. GTDB lineage: Bacteria > Pseudomonadota > Gammaproteobacteria > Burkholderiales > Burkholderiaceae_C > CAISIP01. The sequence continues at coordinate 302 of JBDHRZ010000168.1, read as the reverse complement.
CGCGCGCGGCCTGCTGCTGGTGGGGCTTGACGTGATCGGCGAGCATGTCACCGAGATCAACGTCACCAGTCCGACCTGCTTTCAGGAAATCCACGACCAGGCCGGCTTCGACGTGCCGGCGATGTTCGTCGATGCGTTGGAGGCGGCGCTCGCCGGCGCCTGACGCCGGGCGTGGCGCGGCATGACCGCCTCCACGGCCGCAACCGCGCCCCACTGTCGCAGCAGCCGCTACGCCAGCCGGCGACGATGCCGGTCATCACACGCTCAGGCCGCCAGTGCGGGTTGCGCCTGGCTGCCGGTCT